>JAGWBU010000038.1:0-20039 GCA_021295735.1 Candidatus Poribacteria bacterium
GTGGTTTACACAACTTTCGACTAAACTTTAGACCCTGGCATTATGAAACCCCTGTTATTTAATTCATTATAATGTCTATTATGCGTTTTTAACCTATTACGGCACGCTGAGCGTGCCTACTACTTTTAAACGCATATCTAACTTGAATTATTCACAAACAATTAATATCCCATTAAACCGCAACAACGGCGACATACTGGCATCGGCCCATCTGTGCTAATGGATTGACGGAATTTTATCGCTTTCTGATTATTCCACATATCAACGACCTTGTCATCTTTGATGTTACCGATGATATAGTCATGGTAATCTCTGCAGAGACTCACATCGCCATTGCTATCAATTTCCATAGTCATGAAAATGCTGACACATTGGTTATAGCCAAAGGTTTGTTCATGGTCAGTATAATAGGTTTGAATTTCACCCTTTGAGTTTAATTTCGGCATCATCACAGGCGGGCATCGCTTCTGCTTTTCAGAGAGATCCTCCATCTCTTCAAACCGATCCAGAATTACACCGTGATCAAAGTCGTGCCAAGTACCAATCCATCCATAATGCGTTTGCGGCTTGAACCCAAAACGTCTTTCAAAGTCTTCTGTATGCTCTTGTGCGGATTCAGCATCTATCCACCATGTTAAATAGAAGATTTGCGCATCCGCATATTGGCTTGTGAACTTGTAGAGGTCTACCACAACATCAATGTTATACATCGTGACACAGCTAAGCGGAATAATATAAGGAAAATTTTGGTTTCGCCTTTCTTTCTCCGCACTAAGCGTTTCCAACGCAGCTTTAACATCTTTGAAGTTGTCATAGTTTTCAGTAACACCGGGGCGCTGTGTATTATGTATTTCCTCATTGGGTCCATCAACGCTTAGGTAGATAATTTTGCATGTTTCCAAGATATCGTCCGCGCGTCTTGCAATGTTGGTCGCGTTGCTAACAAGCGAGATAGGCATCCCTTTCTCTTTGATGTAGTGCATCAATTCAATGATACCCGGATAAAGCATCGGTTCACCACCCCAGATGTACCACACAGGCGACCAACCTGCATCAACAACCTGATCAACGAGGTTCTTATATACTTCCACAGGTACTTCACGTTGTTTTAACTCTTTGAGCGATTTCCCGACGAGATACCCGTTGTCCCCCCACTGCCCACAGGAATGACAACGCAGATTACACATATCTGTAATACGGAGACTAACTAACTGAACATCATCGCCTTTGCCATGCTTTGCACCAAATGGGTGACGCAAATTAAAAGATTCCTTAGCAAGTTGGTAGCGCATGAACTTGCGTGATGTTCGCCAGTCTTCCGATATAGCGGTTGCAAGTTGGTTAACGAGAAACCGCGATGAAATTCGACTTCTTAATGCCATTAATACATTAATACTCCTTTTGAAATTGATTAGGATTCGTCATCTGACTTTACGAGCGTAAGTGCTGCGGAATTGAGACAGTAACGTTTGCCTGTTGGCTTGGGTCCATCATTAAAGACATGTCCAAGATGTGCATCACAACGACTACAAACGACTTCAGTACGCGGCATGAAAAAGATGCTAAAATCCGATTTTGTCTCAATGCTATCAGGGGAAACAGGATCCCAAAAACTGGGCCATCCTGTCCCAGACTCGTATTTTGTTTCAGAGGTAAAAAGCTGACTTCCACAACAGATACAATGATATGTGCCTCGGTCTTTGCAATCGTGGTATTTGCCTGTAAAAGCGCGCTCAGTCCCTTTTTTTCGGGTCACTTTAAATTCTTCAGGTGAGAGTTGTTCTTTCCACTCTTTGTCTGATTTCGTTATTTTTTCTGCTCCCATTTTTCACTCCTCATTTTCCTGCTGTATACTATCACATATTTTAGCAAAAATTGCAAGAATGTTTTATAGTTTTGGCAGTGCCATCCAGTCCACATAAATCGGGCTTACAAGGTTTCCCTCCTACAATAGTTTTTCATCAAAATTAACCCAAGTTACTACCTATAAGATTTTAGAACCTGGAGATGCCATTTTAATAGAAAAAAGTTCATTATTCGTGAAATATTGTAGCGCAAACTTTATGAAGATTAAGAAAATATTTCGGTAATTCTAATTTTTCCCAAACCCGGTAGGTGCGGTTTCCCTTAATAAATTAAACTTCATTTAGTTTGCGTCCTCATAGGCACAAACTAAAAGTTTGTGCTACATAGGTGGCAACTTAGGTAAAATTAGATGGATAAGACCATCTCAAATACCTAATTTTGATCCTTTACCCGACCTAAAACCTTACATGTAGTGGCAGAAAGGATTTCATATCGCACACCACCCCAAACGATCTTCCGTTGAAATGCAGCGTACAAAGCGTTGATACCCGCAAGGAATATAGAAAACGGTGCAGCGTATTTACTAATACGAAGTGTGTCCCGCACCCTCGGCATATCGCGAAGCCACTGCGGAAGGTTTCGGCAACAGAGTCTATAGCTTATCACCTCAAAAAATGGTATGAAAACGACCGGTAGGAGTGCTGGGCGAGAACCTACAAAAGGAATTGCACCAACAATCAGGACAGCTTTAGGTAGAAAGAGTATCAGGCTGCCAAACCACTGTGCCCACAAACCCATGTGTCGCGTCATAATCATCTGGCGGTTCGTAAACTCAAAAATCTGTCCCCAAGTACGGTTTGATGTGCGTGTAACTGCAACACAATCAGGAACGAAATGAATCTTACATTTAACATCTCGTACGGCGCGAGTCGTGTTTAGGTCTTCAATTGTTGCTTGTTCCCAACGTTGCAGTATCTGTCCTTTTTCAAGAAATTCGCGGCGAAAGGCGTTAGACCCGCCCCATACCATCGTAAGCCAATGGTCTCCCTGTAATGCCATTTGAAAGTTCACCCAGGTAGCTTCAACAAGTGATGGGAAGTTCCACGTTTGCGGAAAATAGAACCTACCACCGACAGTCGCGCCGATTTTTTTATCCTGAAGTGGTGTAACAAGGAGTTTGAGCCAATCCTTTTGAATTGTTACATCAGCATCTACAAAAGCGATAACCTCAACATCCTCTGGTAAACTTTCTATCACGGTCATAAGGTTCTGAACTTTTTGCGAACGTGGTAAGCTGTTATCAATGATGTTAGGTGCTAAAAGGACATCGGCATACGGAACATCCTTTACAAGTTCTTGTAGATGTGGGTAAGAGACATCATATCCTGAATCATCTTTTTGGTGAGTTACGAAGCAGATTTGAAAGTCTCCTTCGTAATCCTGATCAAGTAGGCTCTTTGCGTGCTCCGCAGTGTCGTCATCCCATCCGTAATGCGGTGCGACTATAGCCACTTTTGGTGTATATACGGGTCTCTCGGTCTTCCGTTCACGACGCGTATAGAAAAAGGATTGACCAATCAATAATATCTCAAGGATGAAAAAAAAGTAGGTCGTTAGAATGATAAAAGATGTGTTCATAGTGTTCAATGTAAAACCGATAAACTGACATATAGATTCTGGAGTAAATCTACAGTCGTTGGCTTTTCTTTCCTCTTGTCAATCGAATGATGTATGGTTAATAATCGTATCGGAATTACTCTTCTTCTGCGGTACGGAGCCATTCAAGTTTTGTTTTAAGTTTTGGAATTATTTCTGCATCAAGCATAAAAATTTGCTCAGGTTTGTTTTGAAGCCTTGCATAGTAACGTCCAAATGAATCCACCTTGCCAACTTGCATGGTCAAAACTTTATGAACTCGCAATTCTACGGTAATTTGTATTTGTGGCGAATTGAAACCAGTTATGGTATCAGGCAGATCGTTTATTTTATCGCCTAAGTCTCCATCAACAAATTCTATGGCTTTTAAATCGATCAGTCCATAAAGAATTGTGTTTACTTCAGCATTCTTTGCGTTTTCTTTCACAGGTGAAGTCAACCGCCAATTTGTCCCAAGACGTTGGCAGGTGAATTGGATACCATCATATTCCTGTGAACCGTCATTATATTTTACAGTAACCCGAGTTGGATCATCAATACTAAATTTGAAAATTTGCTTATCTCGTAGCCATGCTTCACCTTTTGCTATTTTGTCAATGAGATCACGTTTAACACGGGTGATCTGATCCGAATTGCTGGCTTTGACGTATACAGTATCATCTTTAGCGAAGTCCCCAATAAGCAGTTCGGCAGGTTTTTCTTCACCACGTATTGTGAATATCACTCTTATTGAAGGTTTCTCTAATCCATACAATGAAAGGTTTTTTGCAGAATCGGTAACAAACGCTACTGCCTCCTGTGAATCGACGCCAAAAATAAGATCGCTCACTGCTTGTGGGTCAGCCAATGCTTTTTCCGGGCCTTGTAGTTCCCATGTATCGTCTTTTAGCTTGATACCAACAATTTTTTGAGAACAGCGTTGAATTTCAAATTTCGTTGTATCTCCCCGCTGAAAATCAAGCACGCGTTTATCACGCAAGTCAAACACCGATTTATTGAAAAGTCGGATTAGATCATCGGTAACCGTGTATATTCCGCCTTGATGGACAGATTGGACATAGACGTGTCCTTTATCAGTGCTATCCTGCTCAGAAGTAGACGGGACTGCTGACCCAATATCGAGTCCATACTTTTTCTTTTCATCTTTGAGTGTGAATTGGATACGGGGTTTATCTAATCCGTATTTATCTAATAGTGGTGTAACGTTTTCGCCATCTGCTTCAAAGGTAGATACCTGTAAGGAATGCAATTCCGATAATATGTATTCAATTTCCTCAGTATCAGCATTCACAGATAGCGGATGTGTCATTTTCCAGATGTTTCCTTCTTTCTGACAAGATAATTCCTCTGGTTTCTGAAACTGAATTTCTGTGATTGCATCTGGATTGAACTTAATCACTGATTTGTCACGGATATCTGTTGGCGATTTTGACAAGTCATCAAGTGCGCTGGATTCAATCAAGAAAATATGCGCTTCCAATTTCTCTTTGGCGTAAACAGAATAGTTTAGTCCTTTTTTGCCTATGAGAAACGTTTTTGGTGAACCTTCAAGGTCTTTCCACAGTTCAACTTTAATAGTGGGATTCTCTAACCCGTATTGGTCATATTTCAACACTTCAAGAATCTGTCTAATCTTTTTGTTAACAAAATCATCTAAAACTTCGTGAACTTTCGCTGTATCTGCGTGTGCTTTAAAAGGCGTTGTTATCTGCCATGCTTTTTCGTCATCTTTCACTATGGTCAATGTCTGATACGCATCATCTGCATAAGAAAGTCTAATTTTCTGAATGTCTTCACGGGGTAGGTCGTAAGTTTCAGAGATTCTGGGTTTACCGTTCTGCGAAGTGTTCTCAGCAGGTTCATTGAAAAATAGAAAATATGTTGCCGCTATGCCCACCAAAATGACAACAATGATGAGGGTTGTTCGGAAACTCATGCTGCCCCTCCTTCGCGGCGACGCCACCACACAACTATGCCTGCAATAAAAACGATTAGAGGAATGAGAAAAATGGAGGCAATCTGGACAAGACGTTTTTGATGGTTATTCATCTTACGTAAGATTTGCCCACTGGGATCAGGTGGAGCAATAGCGATAAGGTCTTCATCTAATGTAAGCCAATTGATAATGGAAGGAAAAAGGGGCGCATACGCAGGTATATCAGGATTATCAGTTGCAAAATAGGTATCTGTTGCAAAGTCCGAATCCCCAAATACGACAATACGGGTTGGTGTTGATGCTTCTTTTTTTTTTGTGTTCCCATCAATTTTCTGGTCAACTGCTACTGCTATGGACACAGGCCCAGGCATATCAACTCCTGCAGTATAACCATTACTACTAAAAGTTCCTTTCGCTTCCCGTTCCGTTTCTGCCCAACTGATTCCTTTAGGGCTTTTTGTTTTCACGATGGATTTAACGGTGAGGTTATTCGGTATATTTTCCAAAGGTGTAACCGAACGACAAAAAATAAAGGGAATTTGTTCTTGAAAATAATGACGAGTAATATCATGCGGTTCAAACCGCAAATTTAACACGTTTGGACCACCTAAGCCTTCAAACAAAAGGTAGAAATGTACGCGATCAAATACTAAATCATTTCCCACCTTTACACCCCATTTCCTCATAAGTTGAACAAGCCCCCGATTAACATCTTCTGCTGAATTGAGTGAAGGATCAAGTAATAAAAGAAGTTTCCCGCTCTTTGCTAAGTACTGTTCAATTATCTTGATTTCTTGAGGCATTAAGGGTTTTGTTGGACCGGCGATGACAAGAACGTCACAATCTCCTGGAATCCGAGGTTCCTTCAATAGAGAGTGTGAAAGAACAGCATAATTTTGCTTCTCCAATTCTGCTCTTACTTGTCGATAACTTATATTAGTGCTGTCGTCAACCCCATGTTCCCCATGACCACTTAGAAAATAAACCTTTTTAGTTTTGTTTTGAATGATTTTGAGAAGTGCACTCGTGAATTTTTGTTCCTCAACAATCGTCACCTTTTCTATCCGATCCTTACTCTCAAAGACAACCGTTTTATCAAACCGGAGATTATATTTTTGGAAAAGTGCGGGGTCAATATTAGGATTTTTGAATGAGACGGTAATAAAATTTGATTCACGTTGGTACAATTCCAACCTCTCCTTAGCGTAGACTGCCAATTGAGTGGTTTCGTCACTGAAAAACGCTGTAATATCTACTTTCTTATCAAGTTTTTTAAGTATCTGCTTCGTTTGTTCAGAAAGCGAATGATGCCGTAATTCTGTTAAATCTACTCTTTTATTGAACTGCCGTGTTACAATAACGTTGACAAATACTGCTATTCCTATGACACCAAGTATACTCAGCGCGACATTTGTTCCATAACGAAGCTGCCTACTGACAAAGAAATGTACAAATTCTTTAAAGTGCAACCGAGCAAAAATTGCAAGCGATATTAGGCAGAGAATCAAAAAAATCGCAAAAGCCAGCCACGCCTTTAGGAACAGACTTGCAATTGAGACAAAACAGAAGATTAAGGTAAGAAATCCAAACAACGGTCCTACAACGTTTTTTCCAGTCATACTTTATCTCCATTTTGATGACTCAATTGATTTGAACGTTGCAAAAAGACAGACACATGTAAAACTAACATAGTAGATGACATCTTTTAGCTGGATAACACCGCGTGCGAAATTGTTATAGTGGTCAAGAAATGATAGGTAACTCAAAAATTTTCCAATTGCTTCGGCGCGAATAGAGAGAGAACCTATGACCCATAATGTTAAAAAAAATCCAAAACTTGTCAGGGCAGCAACAATTTGATTCTTGCTCATAGACGACATGAGTAGACCAAATGCAAGGAAGCAAGAACTGAGCAGGATAAGACCAAAGTAGCCGCTCAGTAAAACCCCGCCATCTAAGGCACCAAAACGTTGTGTAAGAATCGGAAAAAGGAGCGTCAAGAAAAGCATAATAATGAGGAGGGTCCAGCTTGCAAGAAATTTTCCGAAGACGACTTGCCCATCAGTAATTGGTGAGGTAAGGAGCAGTTCAATTGTTCCAGATTTACGTTCTTCTGCGAATAGTTTCATTGTTAAAACAGGTGTAAAAAAGAGAAGGATAACTGCAAGAAAACCGAAGACCGCCTGCATCACATAAGCACCAGAAAAGTTATTACCACTGGCATAGATTAACCATCCCGAAAAAATAAACCCCGAAATCGCAGAAAAAACAAAACACACAAAATAGGCAATCGGTGAGACAAAATATGTATAAAGTTCTTTCGTGCAAACAGCAAGTATGTTTTTCATTTCTGTTTTTTTGGAATTGTGTTGGATAACAAGTAAGGCTAAGCAAAACGCTTTCGGACCTTTCCAACAAAGAAGGGACCGAGGGATTCAATATATTTAGTCGTCTGTTCTGTTTTGCGCATATCCTGTATCAGTCGTGATAACGGATATAATTCTTGTCCCACCAAGCCGATAACAAACTCGTTATCATTTGTATCTAAACCGAAGCATGCCAGTCGGATATCACTTGCATATCCCTCTGCAGCGTAACTTCTGCCGAGCATAGCGTGTTCACCTAAAATTCTGCCACGATCGCGTGGTTCAAGTTGATAAAATTCCGATTTTCTGCGGAGAGGATACCAGATTGCCCAAGGGAAGTTGGGATTGAGAACATTATTACGCGGTTTGTTGAGGAGCCACTCTTCTAAATTAGGTTCTCTACCGCTTGAATAGGTTCTTCCAATCATTGTCATTTCGGAACGATATACGAGGTTGGAGGTCTCTTGTGCCTTTTGTAATAAGGAACGCGTTTCTGTAATTAACGCCGCTGGATCTTCCGCCAGAAAAAGCACTCCGACACCTGTTGGATGATTCAGATCGTCATACAGGACTGCGTTCAGACTACCATTTTCAAGCATTTCAATGATGAATGTTGGGTCGTGGCACTCTTCAAAGACATGGAGTTGCAAGAACAACCGACGGTTGCTATATTGGGGTTCTCCGTCAATAGGTGTGCCTATCTCGCGAATGTCCAACGGTTCTGGACGAGTAGGTCTCTTTGTTTCGGTTTGCATAATTTGATTTTTCTGCGGATTCTTTTGATTCAGCGTTTTGTTGTGTATGATTCACGGATCCATTCCTCAAGCACTGGGTCAGGATTTTCCACAACCTCTTTTGGAAAGGTGAATGATGATTGTCCTGTATTTTGCTTGATAAGGTTCAATCCGTGCTGATAACTTTTTAGAATTTCATCACATATCTGCGGTATTGTTTTTTCTTGTGCCAAAGCGCGTTCACAAATGGCATCTGTTGCTGCTGCGTCAAACGCAATTTTCAAATCGTGGTCAGTGTAGAACTTCGCTTCATACCTACGAACCTGCTCTTGCATCACTGTGTTGCGATTGTATTCGGCATCCTCTGTAATCCGTTTGAGTTGGGCATCAGGATCATCAACAACCTCTGCTGTGACAACAAAATCCACAACACTCGTAGATGGAAGTTCAAACTTATAGTTGCGCAAAACCTTTTCACAGACAGTCATTAAAGCACGCGCACCGGTTTTTTGTTCAATCGCTTTTTCGGCTATTCGGCGTAACCCACTTTCTGAAAACAGCACAGTAATACCGTAAGCACTGAAAGCGTTTTCATATTGCCGAATGATAGAGCCTTCTGAATGTTTCAAAATATAAAAAAGATCGTCAACAGCCAATTCACTACATACTACGTGCACAGGCAGCCTACCGATGAATTCAGGTTCAAAGCCGAAATCGATAAAATCTTTGGGGGTAACGTGCTCAAGATACTGTGATGCATCATCTTTTTGGCTTGCGACTTCAGCGTTAAAACCGATTCTGCTTTGATGCATGCGTTTTTTGATAATCTCCTCCATACCGGTAAACGCACCACTGATAATAAATAGAATGTGGCGAGTATTAATCACCTCTTTTTCCACCTTACCACTTTTCTGGAATTCCATTGCGGCACGCATCTGAGAAGCGACATCGTTGCCTCCTCTAAGGTCAACTTCGGTTTCCTCCATCAATTTGAGAAGGCCAATCTGCACACCACGTCCACTCACATCGCGTCCTATGATATTCGGTGGGGTGGAGATTTTGTCCGCTTCATCAAGATAGATAATCCCGTATTGTGCCAATTCAAGATTATCATCTGCTTGCGCAACCAATTCCCGAATTAAATCGTCCACATTTGCACCGACGTAACCAGTTTCGCTAAATCGCGTGGCATCTGCTTTGACAAACGGCACGCCGATTAGCTTGGCAATGTGTCTGATGAGATATGTCTTGCCGACCCCAGTCGGACCGAGCATCACAATATTCTGTTTAGAGTAGTCGGTATCCGCAGCCTCTGGATTTTCATGGCATTCTCGGACGTGGTTATAGTGGTCGCAGACCGCAATAGCGAGCGCCTTTTTTCCCTCATCCTGTTTGATGACATACCTATCTAAATACTTTTTTATGTCTTTCGGTTTGAGATCAAACTTTAAATCAAAGGTATTCTGTGGTTCAGGTACTTCTTCCTCTGTTTGATCAGGTGAGTCTTGCTGTCCACCCACGTAACCTAAGCGAACGCTTACGCCATCACCGTACTTCTTTTGGAAGAATTCTTGGAACTCCTTTTCGATTTCTTCTGGAGTGGGTATTTTTTTATTGGTAATCATAATTTCTCAATTTGTTATCGGTTTTAACTCATTACATTTGCATAAAAGAACGGTGGCATCGTCAAGGCAACCACATCGTCTTCGCCAGAAATTCCGCGTGCTATTGCAAGCGCATCGTCTAAGTCCTTTGCCCATTCAACACCTAACCGTTGTGCCACTCGCGGCTCTTTCGGACCGACCAAAATCACCTTTGATAGATATTTCAGCGGATAAGTTGCCCAATACCAGACAGTAAACGGATGAAACCCGTGATGCGCGTACTTGTTCCGATAACAATCAATTAAATACTCGTCCTTCGCGTATTTTTCCTGATATTTCTGTTGCATCTCAAACGGTTCAGTTGTATCGGCGAGCACCTCATCATAAAACATCTTATAGGCTACGTGATACTCCTCATGAAATATCTCGTAGGTCGGATTCATGATAATAACAACCCCGTTCCTTTTAATAATCGGTTTGTTATAGAACCAGTTGAAAACATACCCCAAGATGTCGCTTACGACCAAAACTGGATTGATGCGCGCATCTACAGCATAAGGACTCATATCGGGCAAGCCAAACACTAACGTGCTGTACTGGCGAGGAATATCAATTGCCAATTGCTCTTTCATTGATGCCAACGTTTTTGCGTGAACAGCATCAATGTCACCGGCATTCACCTCTATCGGTTCATAGTCTGTTCGCACACTTTTGAGTATATTATACCGGACAGATTCTGGCAAAAGTGATAAAGTTGCAGGTGTAAACGCCTTGATGACTCGCTCAGCAATGTTGCAATCTTGGTTGGGTTTTCCAACATAACGGAGATGGAAGGGATATATCGCGCCATTCATCGCTGCTTCAAGCACTAAAATCGGTGTCTCTTTTTGAATGAGACGACTCATTCGTTCAATACAAGCATGCATGTGCGAACCTTCCGGTTGCATCACATGCGGAGATTCCGATGTCATGTGTGGTGAGTGGTGCGGTGCGATAGAGTTATACGTGCCAAGACCTACTGCAACAGATTTGTGTCCACCATTGAGTGGAATCTGTATCATATCAACATAAATGATTAGATCAGCGTCAAGAGCAGCTTTATCCGTCTCAACAATTTCATCATGTTCTGTTTTCCCTACTTCAACAATTTGTTCGGCATCCTCAGCGTCAAAATTTCGGAGTTGATGCGGATAGAACTCGTCCATAATATCTTTTCCTAACATATAGGCGAGTTCATGTTCCTTCATTTTCCGGTGAAGTGCGACTGCACACATCAGTTGGATATTCTTTTTTTCTACACCATACTCATATAGCATCTTCAAGAGCGTTTCGATCATAATCTGCCGCATATCTGGCTTTTTGGTTGGTGGAAAGGGTTGGCAGTTATCATCAAATAGGATAAGCACCTTTGAATTGCCATCAACGAGTTCCCGCAGTGGCGGCATCTCAAGTGGGTTTTCAAAGGCATGCTGCGTATGCTCACTGAGTGCAGCACGTTTTATGCCCGGCAGCGGCGGTTTAGCGTAAAACACCTCTGAATTGTCAGGTATTTTGGCATTTACGAGGTGATTTCCGAAGTAGGTGAAGTATCTCATTAACTGAATAAACCTATCTTATACTATGCTTATTGTAGCTTAAATGCTGTATTTATTTTAGCATAGTTGATGGGAGTGTGCAAGTTTTTTATCAGATGGCAGGGTTATTTAGTTTTCGGTTTTTCAGGGCATTTTATCACAAACGTTAATGATTTAAATAGTATCGTAGGTTGGGTTGAGGGACGAAACCCAACATGCAACGCTTCTACGTACTGGAAATGTTGGGTTTCACCTGCGGTTCAACCCAACCTACGACATAAACGACATAAACTTCCATCTCCTGCTATTGGATTAGAAATAGAAGAGTTGTTAAAGTCTGCTTGGACCTGATAGATCGCTTCTACTGCTCCGTTCGCAAATCAAAAACGGTTTTAACTGCGGCAGATTTTCCTGTATTAAGAGCGGTCTGGATCGCACGCTTGTAGTCTCGAATGGAAAATGGTGTGCCGACCAATGGAAGCAATTGCTCTCCATGCTCTTGTAAGAGACGCAATCCGAGTTGAAATGTGTGAATTTGCTCGCCGTTATGCGTTTCCAAACCGTAAGCGTATGCACCTTTTACACGCAACTGCTTATACCAGATAGATGTCCAATCAATATTTTTCGGTATTCCCGGCATACCCAGCAAAACAACCTCACCACCTGCTCGCGTGAAACGTAACGCGTCGTCTATTGTAATACTTGAACCGATACAATCGAATGTTAAATCTACCCCTCCGAGCAAAACCTGTTGCCCAAGTTCAGGTTGATACGGCTCAGCATCTGTCAATTCACTGAAAACAGCGTAACGACTGTTATTGACTGGTAGCACCACATCTGCACCGAGGTCACGGGCAAATTCCTGTTGGTGTGCGTATTTGGCAAAAATGAGGATGCGATTTTGATATCCGAGCATTCGCAGTGCGGCTACGGTAAGCAACCCGATGGTGCCGCCACCAATTATACAAATGTCGTCTTTATCGTGGAATTCAGCCTGCAAAACACCGTGTATAGAACACGCGAACGGTTCAAGTAAAACTGCTAATTCATCTGATATATTATCAGGCACAAGATGCAGTTGTGATTGATGCGCGAGAACATACTGACTCCACCCGCCGCCTGTATCCCGACAATACCCTGTTTGAATGCCTGCGGAGATGTTCCCTTTTGTGATATTTTCACAGTTGGCGAAACGCAAGTTTTGGCACTGATGGCATGGTGGATCAATCTCGCGCACTGGACAAGAGAGTGCTGGTTCAACGACGATCCGTTCACCGATAGACCTACCTTCAACTGCATCGCCGATTTCAGCAATTTCACCGACAATCTCATGTCCAAGCACAAAAGGGGTTGATGTAAAGGGAGAAAAATATGGACTCCCCTTTGCAGTGATTGTCGCCAAATCGGAACCACAGATACCGCTGAGTCGGGTTTTGATTTTGACCCATTGCGGCGTTGGGAGTTGTGGCTCTGGTATATCAACGAGATGCACGCATGAAATTGGGGACGTGTAGAGATTACGCCACTTTTTTCCAAGGTAGCGCATTGCGAGATAACGCGGGATGCTTTTGGTGTATTGGATGGCTTGCACGGTGATCAATTAATTTACTTCGTTTTGATAATACTCCATTAAAATCTCAGCAACTTCAGGTCTGGAGATTTCGGGTGGAAGCGGTTCACCCGCTCCAAGCATTTCACGCATTTTCGTGCCAGAGATTGAGAAATAATCATCCTGTCCGTGTGGGCAGTCACCCATCATGATGATCTTGTTGCACTTATTGCACCACATCGTCCAGTTGCCACGGAAAATTTCGATTTCTAATGCATCTGCGAGGATTTCATCAAAGATTTTTTGTGCGTCGAAAGGCCCATAGAAATCACCAGCACCAGCATGGTCGCGCCCAACGATGAAGTGTGACGCGCCACTGTTCTGTCGGAAAACGGCGTGCAGCAATGCTTCCCGTGGTCCTGCGTAGAGCATATCAAATCCGTAGCCGGTAATGGAGACAGTATTCTCAGGAAAATAGTGTTGGACCATAGCGCGAATAGCGGCGTCACGAACGGCAGCGGGGATGTCACCCGGTTTTAGTTTGCCGAGAAGCATGTGAATTAGCACACCATCAGCGTTAACCTCTCTTTGCGCGATCTTACAGAGTTCTTCATGCGCGCGGTGCATCGGGTTACGCGTCTGAAAAGCGACAACTGTTTCCCACCCGCGTGCTGCAATGTTTTCACGAATCTCAACGGCAGTACGAAATGTGTCAGGGAAGTCTTCAGGGAAATAGGAATAGTTCAGCACTTCAATAGAACCAGAGAGGACATTATCTCCGACATCGGCAAAAGCAGGAACACCAGGATGTTCGGGATCGGTTGTTCCAAATGTCTTTTCAATAATAAGATGTTTTTGTTCTGATGTAAACGTCTCAATTGCCGAAACCGTCATCACTGCAAGTGGCGGATTGCCATCAACGTTAGGATCGCGTAAGGCAATTCGGTCAGCATTTTTCACTGCATCTGTAAGTTGATCATCAGAAACAATGTTCAAAATGGGAACGGGCCAAAAAAGTCCGTTGGGCAGTTTCATATCAGATGCAACGTTTGTTGCCTCAGCGATATTCATGTATCCTGTCAGCGGGGTGAAGTATCCCGATGCCAGCATTACGGCTGATGCAGCTGCACCCGAAGAGAGCAGGACAGACGGAAGTTCTTCTGCCTCCTTCGTCAGTTCGGCGCGTTGCGCATCATCCGATATGTAAAGCGGTGTTAAGGTTTCGGCTCCATGTGGTTTAATCATTCAATTCTCCTTGTACATTTAATTCTGAAATTATAGGAATAACAATGGTTAGTGTGTATCAGTAATTTAAAATTCACATAAATTCCATCATAATCGGAAAATGTTAGATTTAAGGTTATTCTTCCTCCGCAGTAATCTGCTCAACGATACAACCGTTCCATATCCAATGAATATGTTTGCTATCAGTCTGTATTCGCTTTTTTGGCGTGTAAATTACGAGAACAAGATATCCATTCTCCACCTCAACGGTAGCAACCTTTTCAACTTTTTCGTTATGAGGCGGCACAATGAGTTTTTTTATAATTGGCTTACCGTTTGCCAACATATTAACTTCATGTGTTGCTTCTTCTGCTGATTGAAAAATGTTGGTCACACGATATGTGCCATTTGGCAGGTCAAGTCTAAAAGCAGCATCTTCTTTGCCATAGACTGCATCCCTTGTAAGTGGGGTAGAACCTTCTGGCGGACCCAGATACGCTGCACGTGGTGAAATTCTCCAGTTAGTGGTATTCGTCTGCACTCTGGGATTCCACTCCGTATCCCAACCATATTTACCACTCACATACATTGTTTTCGGACCAACGATATAGTGGTTCTCTTCAACTTCAGCATTGTCAGGTTGCATATCAAAACGGATAATCAGCTTTCCATTCACTGTCTCATCCCAGAGATCAAGTACCGGTTCTTGCGTTTTTCTTTTAAATAGTTTCAGATGCTCCGTTTGATAAATAATGTCATAATCAGGTTTTAGGTCCGCAAACAGTTCGGTTTCTGGATAGTACCAAGCGACAACATAATCCGCGCGAATATAACCTAAATCGACACTATCTTTGTTGTTACGATTTACTGGAAAGTAGTAATAGTTAGCTTCATAGTTTGCCATGTGGACAACATCATCCGCATACACGCCATAAAAAGCCTGTGTGTGTATAAAAGGAGCAACAGGGTTAACCCGTCCGAGTGCCTCGGATTTGTGCCCATCTGCGGTACGAATGGAAAACGTCGTATGTGGTTCTATCAACTTTGCCCCTGATGCAAGTTCAGCCATCTCTGGCGAGATGGATCCGTGTTCGTAGGCAGTCCTACCAAAATGAAGCAAGGTGAAAATAATTAGGCAGGTTGTAATAGCGTATCGAACGAATTTGTGCATATCTATGATTAACCAGGGTGCCAACATCAGCAAAATATAGATATAGATTCTGTCGTTAATCCACCCGCCAGGTCCGTAACTCCAAGGCGCCCTGATGAACATATAAGTAAACAGGATTGCAATCAACAAAAATACGTCAGTCCGTTTTATCCACTCTTTACGGTAAATTCGGTAACCTAATGAAACAAGTATTGCAATTCCTAACACAGCGAGCAAGAAGTGGTTGGCATGAACATGCCAACGTGTGAAATAGACGAGACATCCGATTTCAAAAAAATAGTCTTTAATATAGTCCATCCCTCTATGGCTGCCTGTTGGATGCAGTTTGAGACTTTGTAGGTAATATTCCATCAGGACAAAATAGATCGGTACCATGTAAAGAAGGAAGCGGAAAAAAGGCTTTAGACTAATAACGAATTGTTTGAGCATCTCTCCGATATGTTCCCTTCGCGCTTGCCATGCTTCTACTAATGCACCTAATCCCCATATACATCCGGCTGCAAGAGACATACCTAATACGACAAGTCCATAAGAGGCAATGTGCGACAAATAGGTGAGCAGTAACAGCACATACAACACGCAGATATGCTTAACCTGCATATTGTCTTTGTGCTTCCACCAAAATCCGAAACTGAAGAAGAAAAAGGAAATGCTGAGTGTGAAGTTGTAAAATCCCATGTAGAGAAGGTAATTATAGGCAAACGGAAAACCGAGCCAAGCGAACAGAAACCTCTCTTTTTTGTCTTTGTGGATAGCGTCAATAAAATAGAAAAACGCAATCGGTATCATACCAATTGCGAATGTCAAAAAAATTTTCTCAGACATCACAGGCGGAAAAATGTAGAGGAGCGCAGCAAGTGCAATGTGGGATAACCAGTTCGGAAAGATGGTGATATTGAGTTTCCAAGCATCCCGTATTTTATAGTTTTCGTGCTTAGAATATTCTTTCAACACCAATGCGTTGTAAACGTGGCTTGGACCGTCTTGAGAAGGAAAATAGGCAAAAATCCAGAGCGGCAGGATATGTAATATCAACAACATAACAAATAGATGTTTCCATGATAAATTTCTCCAATTTAACATATTCTGTCTCCAATAAATACAAGCACAATCTAAGTTTGCGAGTTCTCTTTATAGTAAAGGCAGTGCTGCGTTAAAGGGCACTGTTCACACAAAGGTTTTCGAGCATTACATATTTGTCTGCCGAAGTAGATTAAGTTCATGTGAAACGGATATGATTTCCCCTTCGGAATAATCTGCGGCAACTCGTAATGTGCCTTTTCCGCACTGCAATTTGGTTGAACCAACCCGAGACGTTTAGATATTCGTATGATATGTGTATCAACGGGAAAAACCTCTCTGCCACATGCGAAAGAGAGTGTAACTGAAGCAGTTTTGATTCCGATACCTTTATGTTGACAGAGGAATTCTAATGCTTCCTCCGTTTTCATATCGTGGATAAACTCTAAGGATAACTCACCATATTCTGCCTTGAGCCACGCGAGAAAGTTTTTGATAGTCTCGGTTTTCTGTTTTCCTAACCCAACAATCTTTATTGTTGCCTCTACTGCATCTGCATCTGCTTGCAAGACATCTTCCCAAGTTGGAAATTTATCTCTGAGCTGAACGTAGCCCTTATCACGACTGACATCAGTGGTATTCTGAGACAAAATTGTTAAGATGAGGCATTCCAAGACATCTTCCGTGCCATCCCAAGTAGGAACACCGAGCAGATCCTCAAGTGTCTCTGATATAATTTTTGCCTTCTGCAATAATTTCAATTTTCTACCGTGCCTCGCGTTTTTGAAATATTATATCACAAAAGGAAAAAATAGCAACGCTTTTCTGAGCAAAAGGTGTGCAAATATTTGGGCATTAACCATGTTATCTTTCTTGTAGGAGGGCTTTGTAAGCCCGATCTATCGGGGTTGAAGCCCCTTTGACAATAGAAAATGAGTATTCATGTCAAAAACTTTGCACACCCCAAGCAAAACTAAAACAAGAAGCGGTACATCGGTTGATCAAGTGCGACTGCCAATAGACTCCAAAACGCGCCAATTACAAATTCACCCAGGACAATTCCGAGGAAAAACGGTATTGCCTTTCGATGCAAACGAATACCACCGTATTTTAGGACAAGCCATTTCAGTAGCCATCCGACAAAAATTGATCCTATCATCGGGTTAATTGCCCAACTGCCCGATATAGCATATCCAACAGGGTGCAGATTCCACCAGATAAACCGCATTCGTATTGCTGCAAGAAGCAATGTTATGACAAATCCGAAAGTTGCAAAACTGATCGCTGGCACATCAGGAGGCGCTGCATAGGTTAACCATGATTCCAACCGACCAAAGGATTCTCTACCAAAACCCGGACCGCCACCTTCAGCATAATACATTGAAAGAAAAGCCCAGAATGAACCGATTGCCCCCAAGGCAGATGCTAACATCATCAGCATAGCGAACCGTCGTATCGGAATTTTAGCACCTTCTGCAAGTTTGAATCCCTCAAGTTGATGCGGCATCGCGTGCGAACGGTGTGCACGGTTGAGAAAGTAAAGGTATGCAAAACCGGTTAAGTTCACTGCACCCAGTCTGCGGATACCGACTAATCTTGGCAACATCTCATCAGGACCGATAAAGTGTAAATCATGCACAGGTGAACCAAGCTCGGCACGGAGTCTCGTAATAGCAATCGCAATTGCAAACCAGATTGCGAAATAGATAACGATTATCCAAAGACTCATCCCCATCTTAAGGCAAAATCCGACAATAAAGGCTGAGCCTGCAATCAGCGCGAAAAAAATAAGCCGATATGATATAGGTTCATCTTGACTCGGTGAGGCACGATCACTGCATTTGTAATTCCTTGTGAAAAGACTCCCTACAATCTGTTTCAAATACCGCCGACTCATCCAGATAGCAAGAACGCATAACCCCAGATATGCGCCGTGAGACTGCTCCGCTTCATAAGGAAAGCGTGGCAGACCGCGCCAACCAGCGATTGTCCCTACCAATCGTTCTGCTCGCCAAATTAGCCAGAATGCCCAACACGAGAAAGAAAGATCAAGCGGTATGAAGAATGATAACCCAACGCCAAACGGAAAAACACCAATTGGACTCCAACCAATACCACTCCATGGGCGTTCTGTGAAGATTCTGCGTAGGTCAAATAGCTTGCCGCCAAGACTCGGCACAGCAGGAAACAGATAATTTAACCCGTTGATTATATCAATTGACACACCAATCGCCAGACCCATCCACATCCATGGCGATCGGAAAAATCTACCGTTAGATGTTGTCATTTCATACGGCAGTTGGATAATCGGATAACTGAGTCGCTCGGATTCAACCCACTGCTTCCGAAATATAAGGCTCAAACACAACATAACAAGGTGAACAGCAACAATAAACAGTGTCCACCAAAAAATTTTCGGTATCCAGGCAATTAGGTTCTGCGATTCATAGATACTGGAAAATCCGTAATAATAGCCTTCAAGGGCACGTTTATTGCTAACAACTAACCATTCTGGAATATGCAGATGAAACAGGTTCATCCAGTCATTTTCGGGTGTAGCAAACCAGTGTGCATGTCCGATGAGGGGCATCAGTACGAGGAATCTGTCAACGCCAGCGAGTCCCGCACCAATGGAGATGCATGTGTATATTACAAGCAGCTCAGCACGATTTAGCGCGAGGATACGATTTAACCTACGTAATAGGAGTCCAATCCCAAATAGAATTAAAATAGTAATAACGGCATTGTAAAAAAGGGAAACCTGCGTTGGACTACCGCCACCACGCAGAATAGAGGCAGAGACCCACCAACAGTTCAGTGGAACCAACACACAGACTAAGAGGATAGAAAATGGACGAATTTTTAAAGTATTTGTTGCAATTTGTTCGCCTTGTTGCATAATTTCTACATAAATTTTACAACAGTTTACCCTATAATACAATTGGATCAGATTCGATTTGAGAGAGAACTGTTCTCTTACATTTACCGAACGATTTGTGCTCGTTCGTTTTCTGCTACAGTCGCAGAAACCGCTTTGTTTGAAGAATTCTCCTGTGGGTTTTCGTTGAGCCATTCACGCATCATTTTTTTTACGCGCTTCCCTTTCTCATCACAACACGCACAGGATTTCTTCTTTAACGCTTGTTTTTGTTTCGCCGTGTTTACTAATTGTTGGGGCGTGTCCGTCGATGCTGTACCGCTTGTGTAACTGACACAGTATACAAGGATTCCTACAACTGCAATGATGGCGATACCGTATAGGATGGACATGTTTTTCATAAAGTTATTCCTTCTGTGAGTCATCAGCGTTTGATGGTTGCGAACGTTTTGGCGGCACCCTTTGCGGATTTCTACGGAAATACTCAGCGAGTTCTGGATCAGCCTTTGCGAGTCTCCGCA
>JAGWBU010000038.1:20103-41148 GCA_021295735.1 Candidatus Poribacteria bacterium
GTGCGTCTTCAAGACTTTGCTCAGTTGGAAGTCCGGGTAGCAATTGTTGGCGTAGCTGTTTTTCAAGTTCGGCAGCAATTTCTGCATCGGACATCGTTGCGAATTTCTCAAGTTGTCGGACTTCCCGCATGAACTGTTCAAATTCGGGTTGTCGTGCGGCTTCTGCTGCTTGCCGTTCGAATTCTTCTCTTGCGCGTTGTTTTAGATAATCCAATTCAGTATCTGTATTTTCTGGTGGTAGGAACTCTTTAAAGTCCTCAGAGTCTGGTATGGGTGCGTTTGGATCCCACCATTCTTCAGGAGGTGGTGCTTCACCTTCTGCCATCATTTTTCGGACCGCTTCGCGGCTTACAGGTGCGGGTTCCTCAGCAAGTTGATTGCCCATTTTATCAATGTAGATGACCTCAATTCCTTCTGGCTCAACACCTCTGAAGATAAGGTTAAATCGTTGTTCGTGGTTAAGAATTGCACCGTGGTACTGTGCAGAAAGCTTATCTACATCACGTTGCACGTAGACAATATCTCGGTTCTGAAAAAAAGGAAGAATCTTGTCTCCAATATAAACTCCTCCCGAAATAGGTTCATCCGTTGTGCGCTCAAAAGCGTGTTTGCGCTTTAGAGAAAAAAGGTGTTCCGCAAGATATCTTTCTTTGAGTTTTTCTATATCCGATTCAGGAATTCCTAAAGCCTCCGCCTCCATCTCTCGCACTCTGGGATTATCAAGGCTATCCGTTATTACTCGGGCATCCATATACTGAACATATTCAACATAATTGAGGATAGTGTATCCTTTATCAAGCAAACTTTGCAGCCACTGTTCAGGGGGGACTACCTTGTCTATTTCTCTATGCATTTTAAGCTGAAGATACGCTACATGATAAGATTCCATGAGTGCCTGAACGGTTTGCGGGCCTTTATGCCATGTCATCATTGCAACCCACAATTCCTGTTCTGTTAATTTAGGAATTGCAGTACCTTCAAAGTAGGTCCCAGCAGCATCAGGTTTGGTAGAATTCTTTTCGGTTTTAGTTGCAGTCTTGTTCTTTAGGGGGTTATATATAGCCTTATTCCCTTTTGTTGATATCACGGCAGTATCTTCTCGGAACTTGCTTTTATTAAAATTAGGGGTTATAATCGCATTGAGAATAAGGAAAACACCAAGTGTAAGAATCAACCCCCCTATTATTAGTCCACCAATAAAAAGTTTGTTAGAAAATATATTGTGTTTCATTTCGTTATCTCTTTTTTTAGATTCCTCAGGTTAGAACGCTAATGTATAAGCCACATGTTAACACGCCTTTGATTTAAGATAAACAGTTTTTCTATGGCTTGTGTTTCTGGATACAAAACCCCACCTGCAACAAAAAAGAGCCCAAACGAAGCGCACGCAAAAAGGCAGCGCGATGGTGAAGACTCCAAATATAGATTTCACAACGAATGAAAAAACATGTTTATGTGTAGTAGTGTGATAATCTGCTTAGATGATAAACACCTTGTACGTCTATTTTTTAATAACAACCTGCTTCTCATTTTCATTCCCATAATAAAAAAATAAATCCATCTGATATGTGGTATATCATGATTTGCGAACGATGTCAATTTTTTATAAGAAAATTGCAAAAATATTAACTTTAGCACTTTTGACAGCAATTACACACGAAAAATTTGGATATGTCAAGTTTTTGACAAATTAGGCATAAAAGCGAAGTATTTGGTGCCATGCGTTTACCACAACTTAGAAGAAATAAGAGGCGCAATGAATTGCGTGCCTCCAAATGCTTGAAGTGCCAACGGTAATTCAGACCAAAAAATCGGCGGGTAAACTTTCGCCAAAATTTTTACACTCTTTTTTGAATTGTCTACTACGCACGTGGTGTGCTATAATCAATATATAGTCAAACCTTGAAGTATAAGAGCGGTTTCAACCGTCATGCGAATTTCAAGAAAAAAACTCATCTTCATAATTCTAATCATCCTAATAGGTATCATTGTATTGTCCACGCTTATTTACCGACAAACCTCTCTTTGGAAACCTGAACAGAGTCTTATCACGCTACTCCCTGAATCCCCAATTTGTTACCTAACACTTAAGGAATTAGAAGGACTTGTTAAGACGTTTAACCGCAGCGAACTGGGAAAACAAGCTGCGCAAATGCCGATCCTCAGCCACATCAAAAAGCAACTCTGGTGGAGACAACTCGTATATCAAAAGTGGGTGTGGGAATCCGAAATGGGCGGCAGACTTGACATGGGAGCGGTCAAAGGACATTTCGGCACAGAAGCGATTCTTGCACTTTACCAACGTGAAGGCGAACTCTCGTTCCTACTAATCACAGAAGTGGGCGGGCCAGAAAAACTTGCCATTGAGGCAATTACCGCTACTGATGCAATTAACCCCAAATACAAACGAATCCAGACCGAATACAACGGACTAACCATCAATACCATTACCGGATATCCGCTTGATTTTAGTTATACGTTCATCGGAAAAATAGGTGTTTTAAGTCTGAATCCGTTGCTTTTAGCTGAAGTAATTGACATCTATGCTAAAAAAAAGGACGGTTTCCTTGTCCGACATCCCATAAAGGAGAATATACAAAAGAGTTACGACAACGATACAAATACGGGATATTTAGATGTGCCACGTCTCACATCTGTATTGAAAGGATTAGAAGAGAATTCCCTTGTTGAACTGTTATCTGCATGGTCTGGAAAAGCAGAATATTGTACCTTAGGCAATCGGTATGAAGACGGTGCAATTATTTCAAGGTATCGTTTTGGAAATCCCAATAAACCTGTTTCATCTCAATCAGGAGCACAACGCAAACCTTCATTTCTTCCCGAGCAAACAGCGTTAGCTACATTCAACCCACACCACGATTGGGCTAAAACGTGGAAAATGTTAAAAGAAAACTTGGCGATTGAAATTGATTCAGCTACATTCAATTTGTCTCAACATTTAAAACAGGAAATGACCATCGCATTGATTACGCACAACGAAGGAGAGGTATCAAAATTTCCCTCATTAGTTTTGCAGGCCCCAATACAAAACAAGCTTGCATTTGCTGAAAATATCGCAAAGTTGAAAAGCACGAAAATTTCCGTGGCTGACACACCACTTGAATTCCTTGAAACGCAAGACTATAATGGAATAACTGTGCAACCAGTTCGGTTACGTCTCAACATTTTATTGGCATTTACCGGCGCGTATGCTGTTGTGAATAACGATTTTTTCTTTAGCACGACTCTATCAGGTTTAAAATCTGTGCTTGATACGTATTCAGATGACACGCCAACATTAAGTGACGTAACCTTTGCTGGCAAAGGTACGCAGACATTCATTCAACCAAATCTGCTCGTGCCGGAAATAAAACGTCTTATACCGTTAGCAACATTGCTTGCTTCTCTTTCGGGACAAAAATTGGATGCCGTTTTAATGCAGCATATCAAAAATAACCTATTTCCGTTGGAGTCCCTCGGTCCGATTACGGCTGATGTCCACACTGGTGAGGATGGAGTGGTTGCAGAGGTGGGGATTGTTTTAGAAAATAAAGCATTACACGAGAAATAAAGGAGGATTTGATGATGGAAAATGTTACACTTGAAGGTGTTGTTGAACGTTTAGATAGATTGGAAAAAGTAGTTACGAATATAAATATGCAGCTTTCCTTATTGGTCAAGGAATTAGTGGCAGATTCTGCTGAGAAATCCAAAACAAGTGAGGAAGAGGCGAAGAGTAGTTTGTACAGTGACAAGAGTGATGCTCACATTGCCAAGAAAATCTTTGCCGAAATATATGAAAAAATGGGTATTTCACCTGACTTTGAACTTAGGCCCATTGAAGAACTTCATGAAAGTATGAAGCAACACGGCATTCGTGCTGAGGATAACGAGTTTAGCCGTGCAATTATTGAAGAACGGGAAAAATAAGTATTTACTATTTCGATGCAAGTGCATTAGTTAAACGGTATACAAGGGAAGTCGGAAGTGATAGTGTCAATTTCCTTTTTGCCAATACTTCTTTAGGGCGTATGCAGTGTTTGATGCTCGGAGTTGTGGAAGTCCTTTGGATTTGTGTCCGTAAAGGAAACGATAGTCGCATCACAAAGAATGAGTTTGCCCGCGCTGTCACCCATTTAAAAAGTGAAGTGATCAATAGACAATCAGAATTCAAAACGATTTCCATTCCAGATACGCTTGTTTTAACTCAATGTCTTTGATTGAAACACACTCGCTCAATAGCGTTGATGCAATGGTGCTTCGTTCCGCGTTGGACATTGCAACAGAACTTCGCAATACAGGTAATAGGTTAGTACTCGTTGCCTCTGATCAACGTCTCCTCAGAGCTGCGCAGACTGAAGAATTGCTTGTCTTTAACCCAGAAGTTGATTCGCAACAGACTCTTACAGATTGGATTACACATATATGAATACAAAGATTGGTATTGGAATAATAAGTTTTGCGCATGGACACGCGAACGCATACTGCAACAGGATGCAAACGTTTGATGATGTTAAACTCATTGCATGTTGGGATGATAACGTTGAACGTGGCGAAAACGCCGCTTCACAATTTGGGATGAACTTCTCACCTCACCTTGAGGATATTGTTAATCATCCAGAAATAGATGCCGTTATCGTGACGTGCGAAACAAATCGGCATGCGGAGATGGTAGCGGCAGCAGCATCGGAAGGTAAAAACATTCTTTGTCAAAAACCGATGGCACTCACATTGGAAGATTGTGATAAAATTGCCGAGGCGGTGCAAAAATCAGGTGTTAAGTTCATGATGGCGCACCAGATGCGCCGTGATCCTGCTAATATCGCAATGAAAAAACTTATTGAGAGTGGCGTATTAGGTAAAATAGGGATGCTGCGACGGCGGCACTGCATCAATGTCCTCTTTAGTGAGGCTTTTGTAACGGGACCAAGTCGTTGGCACATTGACCCAGAGAAGAATATGGGCATGTTCATGGACGATGCCTCTCATGCGACCGATTTCATTTACTGGATGCTGGGAAAACCGACCAGTGTCATTGCCGAAATTGATAATGTTCTGACAGACGTCGCGCCTGATGACACAGGCGTTGCAGTCTATCGGTTTTCGGGTGGCACGATGGCTATCCTGATTAACACTTCTGTGACACTCGCTGGTGAAAATACGACTGAAATTTATGGTGATGAGGGTGTTGTCATTCAGAACTATGGTGATGGACCTTCGTGTAATATGCCGCGTCCTGAAAATGCAGTGGCATTAAAACTGTATACACGAGATGAACCCACATGGAAAGACCTTGGGATCGCAATCCCGAATAGCCATGGTGAACGGATTGCAGGTGTTCCGCGTCCATTTATTAACTGCCTTAAGAATGATACTGAACCGGATGTGTCTGTTGAAGCCGGTCGGGTTTCTGTGGAGATGGTTTTGGGAGCGTATCGTTCGGCACAAGAAGGGCGACGAATTTCGTTTCCGTTATAAAAAAAATAACTACTACATTCACTCGCAAGCACACGTTTACGGACTATTCCGGCGCATGATGCTCATAATCTGTCCTGTCATGCCGCTGTCAGTGGGCTGCGTTGCAAGGAAAAGCGCGGATGGAACAACCAGCTCCGGCTCCTTCCATGGATCGCTTTGTGCCCTGAAGATTTTTTCATCTTTCCAAACAGGTTTTGAGAGTTCTGTTTTGACTGGACCGGGTATCAGGACATTAGCGATAATGCCGTCCTGCCACACCTCTTCAGCAATTGCTTGCGTCAACCCGTGCAAAGCAGCTTTAGAGGCACAATAGATGCTAAGGTTAGCATGACCAACTTGCCCCATCCCAGAGCCAATGTTGATGATATTGCCACTTTTCTGCTGTTTCATTATAGGTAATACTGCGCGGCAACAGTGGACAACACCCATAACGTTGATCTTCCATACTTCATCCCATTCTTTATCTGTTGTGTCTAAAAACAAACCCCTTGGATTGATACCAGCATTATTGACAAGGATGTCTATTTGTTGGAAACTTTCCATTGTCTTTTGGACAAGATTTTCCACTTCAGTGCGGTTACGTAAATCAGTTGGCACTACCAGAACATTTCCACCATTTGCTGAAATCTCATCTGCCACCTCATTAAGTTGATCCTCGCTTCGTGCTGCGATCACAACATTAGCACCTTCTGCAGCGTAAGCAATGGCAATTGCTCTACCGATTCCTCGTCCAGCACCAGTGACAATGGCGACTTTGTTGGTTAGTTGCATAAATGATTCCTTCTGTATTTACACCTAAGTTGCTACGGACAAGATTTCAAGCTTGCAGACATTGCTTTTTACTGAAAAACAAGGATTTCCAGCTAATTCTCAAGAGCATTCGCGATATAGGTAGCAACTTGGGTTATTTACGTAAAATCAATTATTGGATATAGTTTATGAAATAGTTAAGAGTTTTTTGAACGCCTCCACATATTAATTAGACGGGTCAATTGCGCGTGACCTGACTGGACTTTACGTTTCAAATCAGCGGCGAGAGTGGTTAGAAGGTCGTTCCCATTTTTTTCGGCAGTTTCTACTTGCTCTTTCAACCGATAGGTGCGTCCTGCCTTAACCCGATTTATCTCTGAACGTAATTCTGCTGTTACTCGGTTTAGGCTTCGCAATTCTGACTGCAACCGTTCTCTTTTTTCTGCCGTTGTATGCTCAGAATCAATTTCTATGTCTGTCTCACCAATACTTAGACGTTTCAAAATTTCAACATCTTGCTCGTGATATGCGCGGTTGATAAGCGGCATTAACTGTTCTCGACGGTTTTGCTCATCAGGATGCTCCGCTTTGTCTGGATGAAATCTTTTGGCAAGTTTACGGTAGAGATTTTGCAGGAACTTCACTTCCTTGTCTGGAAGTTCGTTTTTTTGAGATTCTTGTGCATCCTCTTTCTGTGCTTCACATGCATCAATTCGCGTGCGGTTTTCTCGGAAGCAGGATTCTACCCGTGCCTCTATCTCTTCCTCACTCACATCCTCTCGGCGTAATTGTAGACGGAGACGATATTCCTTCGCTTCAAGCTCAACCTTATCAAGCTCAAGGTAATAACGTCCAATGTGTGCATTATACCGATGCTGAAACAGGTCAACTTCTGCTTTAAGGTTCTCCACAGATACCGTAAGTTCTTCTACCTGTTCACGTTTTTCTTCAATAGCCTGAAGCAGTTTGTGAATTTCCTTTTCATCGTTGCTATTGATATAAACTAAGGTAGCAGGTTTCATGATTCTTCCCTACAGAACAGAAGTTTATTGAATTATCTACCTGAAGTTTCAGGATTACCTAAATGTGCAGCAGTCTAAAGAGTCGCCTCTTGCAATAAAATAATAACCAGCAAAAAACTACTTTTTCCGATAGGTGATACGGCCTCGCGTCAAATCATACGGAGACAATTCTACCGTCACCTTATCACCCGGCAAAATTTTGATAAAGAATTTCCGCATTCTACCAGAGATATGCGCAAGTATTCGGTGCTTATTTTCCAACTCCACACGAAACATTGCGTTTGGTAAAGGTTCAACAACAACACCTTCTACCTCGATTTTATCGCTTTGAGAAGGGGTTCGTTCAACATCTTTATTTTCAACATCAACATCTACAGAATCATCTTTTCGTTTTTTCGGTTTTTGCTTCCGTTTCGGACCTCTTTGGTTTGAAAACCTTGCCTGCGGTCTTCTCTTATTTCCTGAAGGTTTACGATTCAAAATATAGTTCTCCTTTCTTTTGAAAGTAATAGAAATTGTAAATCAACTTGTAGGAAACAACTTATGTACCTACAAATTAAGATTGATCTTCATAACTGAAGGATTTGCCTGCTTCAAGAACAAGTTCTTGAAAATAATTTATTGCTAATTGGAGTTGATTTTCAGACTCCTCTTTTTTGCTGCTTGTTGAAACAAGATCAACAGGCATCATGTTGCCGCCAACTTCACGCAAGGCGACATAAGCCTTTAGATACACATCTGGATGACGTTCCATCACCTTTTGCATCAGTGGTGAAACTTCAGCTTCAAACATATTTACAAATACCCGTGCGGTGCTAATCTCAGAACGGTAACGTTCAACAATAAGTGGTTGGATATGTGTTTCAAAAACCGCTTTCATTTCACGCGGTGGACCGGGCATCATCATGAGCGTCGATTGCTTATGAGATACACTGATACACGGTGCCCATCCTGCTGGATTCTGGAGGACTTCTGCTGTTTCTGGCACAGTTGCCATTTTGGTTAGAGCGTCATTCAATGGATCGTTTTCTGACATCTCGCGGCGTTTACGATATTCTGCAAGGGTCTCTTCGTTTACAACAGGTTTTGTTCCTATGAGCGATGCCACAACAGCTACCGTCATATCGTCCGGTGTCGGTCCAAGGCCGCCTGTCATTAGAATGAGCGCTGTTTCACGTTGAATTGCAGTATCCAATGCTTCAGTCATCTCATCAAAATCATCACGGAGCATCGTTACACGCCGTAATTCCCCACCGAGTTGGAGTATTTGCTGTGCAATCCAATGGGCATTCGTATCCTGAATTTGCCCAAGCACTAACTCAGTTCCGATTGAAAACAGTTCTATCGCCACCTAATTCTCCTTACTATAAAACCTGTTTGAGAAACTCAAACGCTCCGACACCGTAAAAACTATGTCCCGCTTCAAATACTTCAAAGCCCAATTTATCTTCTGCATTGAAGTGCTTAAAGATTGTTTTTGCACGTTCTACCGATGCACGGGTAGCCGCAATTGGAAAAATGGTATCTTCCGTACCAGACTCTACAAAGAGTGCGCGCGGCGCGATTAATCCGGCAATATCGTACATCTCAGCATATTGTAGCACATTTGGTATATAATTGTCTATACAATGACTAATGCTCAAAATGCTATCCTTAAATGTATTGAAATATCCGCTTATAACCGCAGCCCTCACACGTTGGTCAATTGCCGTAGTAAAAAATGAAGTTGTTCCACCACCAGAAATCCCCATTATACCGAGTCGATTCATATCAACTTCGGAGCGCGTAGCCAAATAATCATAGGCGCGCATGGCATCGTAAACTCGCCATCCGACCATCGTCTGTCCAAGGAGCAAAGCTGCCCCTGCACTCGGTTGACACGATGAACTACCTCCGCCTCTCTCACGTGAAACCGCATCTCTCCTATGACCGAACCCGAATTGTTCTATGGCAAGCACAGTATAGCCGTGTGCTAAACATTGGAGCGCAAAATCGTTCTGATACCCGCCAAATTCCTCACGCATGCTGCCATCTTCTTCAATGCCAACGATGTCGTCTAAACCGCGCCCGTGTCCTGCTAAACAGAGAATCGTCGCGTTCGGTTTGGAAATGTCTATATGTGTCGGTGTCAGGAAATATCCGTAGGTCGTCATATTCGGACGACTCTGAAACAGCACTGTTTCACGAATATACGTCTCGAATTCACGTATCTCTAAGGTCTCTGGTTGTAGGTCGCACTGCGTTGGCGGAAAACCGCCTACTAATTCAATCAGTTTTTCGCGCAGAACTTGTTGCCATTCTTCCGCTTCTACGATAGTCGTTGCTCGGAATTCCAACTCGCGTGGCATCTCATCGTATAACTGATGCGAAAATGTTAAAGTGTCAAGGTGTTGTTGGTTGTGCATTTGTTTACTTTTTATCCTATTTCTATATGCATTATATTACATTAGCTATCAAAGTTGGGTTTCACTGCGTTCTACCCATAGGTGTCAACTTAAGGATATATTTCAAGGTTTTACACAATTAAGCACAACCAACGATCCTACCCACAATGTAGGCGCGTTTTGATGAAGATTAAGAAAATATTTCGGTAATTCTAATTTTTCCCAAGCCCGGTAGGTGCGGTTTCCCAACCGCACTGGATCTTTCTCCAAAATTACCGAATTAATAAATTAATCTTCATGTAAACGCGCTGAGCTCATAGCTAAGACGGCATAGATGGCGCGTTTAGAAAACGCGCCTACCGGGGGTAATGAAACACTAAATTGACAGTTATGGGTTTACTGCGTTCTACCCAACCTACGCTTAATATAATACCATTTCTAATTGATTGCCTTTCATTAACAAAAAACACGTTTAATGTGAATGTCGGACGCACATTCACCAAGCGCAATTCATTGCCAAATCAACGCCAAATGCGCGTTTGGCATTTGGCGCCTCGGACATTCTTCAACTCAGCTTGAACCAATAATCTCATAATGAAGTCTCATTTTTTAGAAATGGTATAAGTATTCATGAATTATTTAAACAGCATGCTAACAAAATGCACTTACCACAATATTGTTCTGATTATCTGTTCAACAAATTCAAAACAAATCCCGTCGCCATTTTCGGATAGAAATAAGTTGATTTCTGTGGCATCACCGATCCTGCCATTGCCACATCCAAAACCTGCTCAACGGGTGTAGGATTCATCAATAATGCAACGCGATCGGAGCCCTCTTTCACATGAGCAACAGCATCATCGGCGTAAGCGGTATAACTGATATGGTCTGCTAATGTTTCAACCTTAAACAACTTATTGATAATAGTCTCTTGAACAAGGGTAACATCTAATTGTCCGGCAGATGGTGAATGCGGAATTAACAAACGATATTTATTGTCAGGCGTGGACATGCCAACCGCATGAGATTTTCCCTTAAATGTCTCCAACTTTGCCATAAGATTTGAATGCGAATCAATTTCGTGTACCGCAAACACTTCAGGCAATCCAGCAATAGCATGATTTATCTGTTCAGTCGTGAGATTGCTAAGTAAGCGGTGAATTGCTAAAACTGCTAATCCGGGTGATTCCATCCGAACAAGGTTTACCATCATATAGTCGTATCCAAGTGATGTGTTTATACCTCTTTGCCGAGACATTTCATTTTGAAACGCAAGAGCAGTTTCATATCTATGATGTCCATCCGCAATCAGAAGCGGTTTTGATGAAAAATGTTTCTGAATTTCGCGATTGGATTCAGGATTATCTAAACACCACAATTGATGCGTACTGCCAAAAATTTCCGCGCAATCTATCTGAGGCACGTTTTCATCAGTGAAACCCTGCATAACCTGTTCAATATCACCTTTTTGATCTTGATACAGCAGAAATATCGGACTGAGATTGGCATGACATGTCCGCATAAGATTGAGGCGGTCAATCTTTGGTCCTGCATGTGTCTTTTCGTGGGGTAGGATAACCTTATTTTCAAAGGGTTCAAGTTTGACAAGGGCAATTAAAGCGCGGCGTGTATAGTGCTTTCCATCGGGAGCATGAAATGATTGGTCGTAGATATAATAACGGGGAGTTGTATCTCGGACGAGAGTTTGGTCAGAAATCCATTGGTTCATCAGTGCGGCTGCACGTGTGTATTGATTATCGTTTTCAGTGTCATCGTCTCGTGGTTGGCTCAAAATTAAGTGGATGATATTGGCGGGATGCCGCTTTTCCAAATCAATTCGTTCTGTAGGTTTGATAACATCGTAAGGTGGTGCGATAACATCAGCGATTTCTCCGACCTTACCTAAATTGTAGCGTAAGCCGCTAAACGGAATAACTGTCGTATCCATAGAACTCCTATTTTGATATTAAGGCATTTAATTACTTGGACACTGTTGACTGCCCGCTTACAAAGCACGCCTACCAGTACATGTAAGAGGCGCAATGAATTGCGCGACTACAAACACATCAAACCTATAGAAAACTGTCCAAGTAATTTTAGTTTCACTATATGGTTTAGGATCTTTGATCTAAAGATTCGTCAATCCCACAACCTCATACTAAAGTACCTTTCGCCGAGGTCATTAAACACTGTGACGATAACGCCTTCTTGTATCTGTTCTGCAAGTTTGTATGCGCCGTATAGGTATCCGCCAGATGATGTTCCAACAAACCAACCTTGTCGTGCAAGACGGCTGCACATTTCGTGTGCGTTTTCAATTGAGGTAGGAATTCGGTAATCAATCACAGTCTCATCAAGAATTTCCGGGACAATATCATCAGGATCACCGAGCGGTTTTAACCCTTCAATTCCGGGGAACCTCTCTGGCGCAATAGAACATACTTGGACATCAGGATTGTAATCTTTGAGCCGTCGCCCTACGCCTGTGATAGTGCCGCCTGTTCCTACACCTGCAACAAAATGCGTTAGTTTTCCATCTATCTGCTCCCAGATTTCCACACCTGTCGTATCATAATGTGCACGCCAATTATTTTCATTTTCGTATTGGGATTTGAAAAAATACTTATCCGGTTTTGCTTCATATCTTCGATCAACTTCTCGTAACGCTTCATCATAGCCAAGGATTGCATCGGTATAGATAATCTGAGCGCCGTGTGAACTGATACGTTTTTTCCGTTCTTCGGTGGCATTGTCCGGGATCACGAGTTCAACTTTATATCCGAGAGTAGCGCCAATCATTGCGTAAGCGATCCCCGCATTGCCTGAACTGGAATCTAATATAACTTTTTCGCGTGTCAGTTCTCCCGAAGCAATTGCCTCAGTCAGCATGCGTAAAACAGGCCGGTCTTTAATAGAACCACCGGGGTTGTAAGTCTCCATTTTCGCGTAGATCTCTACATTCGGCAATTCATCAGCAAAAATATCAATTTTGGCGAGGGGGGTTTGTCCAATCAGTTGAAGTAGCGGATAGTCTGATAAATCCACTGTTGAACCGGTTCGGTTGCTCATGTAGCGTTATGTGCCCTACCTTTTCCATTCTTCCAACTCGCTATCAGGAAGTTACGAGTCGTTCAGAAATTAGTCGTTTGATGTAGGTTTTCGCGGCGTCTCCTGTTAATTCTCCATTCAAGATAGGTGTAACCTCAAATTCCGCGAGTCTCACTGTTGGATTAAGTCCATGTTGTGGTGGTAGCCAATCCCGAAAAGTATCAAAAAAAGCGCGTTGCGCTGCGCGTCCGTTGACATAAGGAAAATCAGCAGTCCGCCGCCGAAATCGCTCAGGACCCTTTGCAAGTGCTGCAGCGTGATATTGGTGACAAAACTTTAGGTATTTCTCTGGTGCATAAGCAAGTGGTATGTCCTCAGGATAAAACCTAAGTGTCTGTTCTCGGAACCGGGTAAAGTGCTGCAGCTCATCAAACTCAAAAATAAAGTGGTAGGGTTCTGGAAAATAGGCATCTGGTGTCAGGAATCCATCTGTTTTTGCTGATGTTCCCTCCCAATCTCCCCCAAGTTCATCGTAGAGTTCCATTAGAATGTCGTAATAGTCGCCAAAATGCTCTCGACACGGTTTGTTACGAAGCCATTCAAACTGCGCGCGCTTTTCTGCTGTAGCCCCCAAAGCCTCTTCCACAAGTGCGATAATACCGACTTCTAACCGCATACACGTAATAACCGAATCTATCTAAACAGATTCAGTCTCTAAATCTTTCAAGGAACTCTCGGCTAAAGGAGTCGTCAAACTTGCGAGGTAGTCTCTGTCACGTTGTAATGCCTCTAATTTGTTGTCGCCGTGTACAAATTCTACCTGAATGTAGCCATCATAACCAGCACCATTCAGAGTCTCAACTACCCTACTATAGTCAACAACACCCTCCGCGATTGCACATGCTTTTCCATTTTCATCGAAATTCTGTGCATGCACGTTGACAACATGAGGCGCAAGCTTTTGTGCAGCAGTATGAGGTTCATCAGCATCAAACCGAGCAAGTGGCTGATAGTAAGTTTTTAGAGAGGGTTGATTGGTACTCTCAATTATCTCTAAGATACTATCAACAGTGTCAGTCAGATGGTTATTGTGCATCTCCATGCCCAATTTAATACTTCGGAAATTTGCCCACTGCGCTAAAGTGACCAACCGAAAAAGGATAAGCCGTTTATCAGCGGGAGCAATGGATTTTGAGGGGCCTCCACCTGACCAGATTCTAATCAGATCGGTGCCGAGTGCATGCGCAATTTTAAACGCTTCCTCTAAATATTTTTGGTGAAAATGCATCAAAGGATCAACGTAGGACCCAAAAGCAGAAATCTCCAATCTTTTTTGTTGTGCCAAATTCCGAATGTTTTTAACATGTGTTTCATCGTATTCCGCTGGCATGTGCGGCGGCTTGCCCCAAACTTCAACGCCATCAAACCCGTAATCTGCTGCGATATCAATGACTTCTTCCAACGGTTTATCTTGAAAAGCGATGGAGCATAAACCTAATTTCATTGTTTTATCCCCATTTGTGTATTTTATATAGATAGGATACCATAATTAATGTCAGATTGCAAGGAAAGTTGATTGTGGGTGTGTAAAACCTTGTTATTAACCGACTTCTGTTGTAGGAAAGATTCCAACCCTGATATCTTTATTGGTCTGACAGTGGGTTGTCTAAATTGTGTTGCATGCAAGTGAGGGTTTATAGGGCATCACAAGAACACACCTACGGGGAATCTGATGGTCTTTACAAAAGGTATGTAAAAAATCAGGCAGATATCCAAAAAGATACCTGCCTGTGTAGTGAGAAACTTCTAAAGTTATTTAGGGACCAAAATGCCTATTATTCGCATTGACACAATTTGCATTTGCATCTGTGCATGCGCCACAGTTAGGTGTTATATCTGAGCTGTCTTGAAGCCATTTCGTTTCGTCAACATATACTTCTTTGGAATTCGGATCTTCGATCGTAGACCCAAAAATTCTTCCCCATACAGAGCCGCTACCAGGTAAATCTATATTGGGAGGAGGGTTGTCTACAGAGTCAGCATCAACATCTGCATCTACCATTACTACGACACCGTTTGAATAATAATCATTGGAACCATTACTATCTGTAAGCTTAGTTCCATTTACATTCATGCTAACGCTGATAGAACTATCGTACCACCCTCCGTATTCATCTGTCGCCCTAAAGACAACTTTTACATCATGTCCATCATAGAACTCTTGAAAGTTATTGAATAACGTTGCCCATCCATCAAAGTCTGCTCTTGCGGACAATCCACCTTCGCTGTTGGAAGGCTCCGTGGAAAACGTTAGGGCGAATAAGCAGAAAGTTAAAATAAAAAGACACAACATATTCCGGATCATTTTGAATCCTCCTTTAAAAATGTGTACGGGTCAATTCCCGCATCATCAAATTCCACAATTTTTATGTGTGCAGGCACTTTGCCTGTCATTATATCTCGTGATCCGTACTCTAAGTCCGGACCACTTAAAACCCTTCTAATTTTTCGTTTCACTGTGCCATTTGGAAACGTAACATCCTCATATTTCACATAGATAACATCTCTGTAATGGGGATAAATTTTTCCGTAGGCAGTGCTTGCCCCTGTTATGTTCTTATGCCCTTGCACCCACAACTTTACTAACACCATATCTAAGAGTTCAAGGGGTCCTGCTGCATGAGCTGGCACCCCGATCATATCAGGATTTCTTATCCAAATCGGTGGATTTAGCGGATAATCGTCAGGCACTTTTGGATATGGTAAGAAGTCGTGAGGTGATACTTTTTCTGTTTCCTCTGTGGACATCGGAACATCTTGAGGGTTTTTCGTGCGCGTATCTGTTTCTGGCGCTGCACCAGTTATTGGGTTTACAAGTTTATCTGCGGTTGGCATTTTGCTTTCCGCAGAGACATCGGCTGCCTGTTCCACCTTGCTGGTGTCCGCTTTTTGGGTTGCTTCCCATTCGCGGGCAACTTCGGCAGTTTCGGCTGCCTCTTGTTTATATGGTGCCGTGTCATGTTGATACCATAGATAACACGCACCAGCAATTATTATCAGTAGCAGAATACCACCGATAATCCATTTGGTATAAAATCCTATAGTCATTTTATACCTCCTGTTGTTGTGCCACACGCTCGCGTGGCGTTTTACTTGTTTATGGGTTTCCTCTGTGTGTTGGCTGGTAATCCCTCTGTTTAAAAGATTAGGGGACCCCGGCGACCAAGCCAATACTCCAAAATATAATTTTAGAACAAGGGCACCCATATTGTGAGTATTGTTTGGTCGTTATAAGTATTATAGATGGAAGAAAAAGTCAAGTATAAATTCGAAAAAAATGTATTTTAGTGGAATTTTGAGAAAATCGGACAATTTTTTGAAATATTTACACACCCTTGTTGTTTTCAAGGAATTGACATTACTTGAAATGTTTGTTATAATCTTTTCGCCTTAACCACGATTTATGATGAATTACTATGCACCAAAACGTGAAAATTTTCACTTTTATTGCGTCTATGCTGATATTTGCTGCACTTATAGGGTGTGGAAATACGCAAAAACATCCTGAACTAAGAGTTTTTGGTGCGATGAGTTTGACAGATGCTTTGACTGAAATTGGTGACCAGTTTACTGTAAAGCACGGTATTAAGGTTAGCTATAATTTTGCGGCTTCTTCAACATTGCAACGTCAAATAGAAAAAGGGGCATCGGTAGATGTTTTCATCTCAGCAAGTCCGCAACAGGTTACTGCCCTTGAAACCCACGATATGATTGAAACTGGTAGTCGCTACGATGTGCTATCAAATCGGTTAGTCCTTGTTTCTCATAAAAACTCCGTTATATCTGTGGAAACTGTTGATAAGCTTGCCGATGGCGCTGTTTCAAGAATTGCTATTGGACAGCCCGAAATTGTGCCCGCTGGCACTTACGCAAAAGAGGCTTTGACACATCTCGGTTTATGGGGGAAGGTCCTCCCTAAGTTAGTCTTCGGGACAGATGTCCGAGCGACACTTGCTTATGTCAGTGCTGGAAATGTTGACGTTGCGATTGTCTATCAAACAGACGTAAAACTGAGTAAAAATGTCAAAATACTTTATGAATTTCCTGATAAAACCCATACTCTAATAGTCTATCCTGCTGTTGTTTTAAAAGGTAGCAACCGAAAACAGTTAGCACAACAATTTATTCCATATCTGAAAACCCCGCGTGCCACTGAAATTTTCGAAAAACATGGATTTGCCTGTTTAACATCTGATTCAACACAGTAGAAATGTGCCTGCGACATTGCAATGAGGATAACCCCAGCAGAAATTACCGCTCTCATTTTATCTATAAAAGTAGCGTTGTTGAGTCTCATTGTGATGTTTCCACCGGGACTGCTGGTGGGTTGGCTTCTGGCAAAACGGGATTTTCCGGGGAAATCTCTCCTGAATACATTCGTCATGTTACCGTTGGTTCTGCCACCTGTGGTAAGTGGGTATTTGCTCTTAATTCTCTTGAGTAAACATGGACTTGTTGGAGGATTTTTATTTGACGTTTTCAATTTAGAACTTGTTTTTTCACCATTTGCTGTTGTAATTGCTGTTTCTATTATCTCCTTTCCTTTATTAGTACGCGGTATTATAACAGGAATGGAGTCTGTACCGTCCGAACTTGAAAACACAGCACGTACGCTTGGCGCATCACCAATCAAAGTGTTCTGGACGATAACATTGCCGCTTGCATCACGCGGTATTATTGGTGGAACAATTCTCGGTTTTTCGAAAAGCCTTGGCGAGTTTGGGGCAACCTTCATGGTTGCAGGTAATATCCCTGGTGAAACACAGACATTGGCATTGAGTATTTATCATGCAGTCCAACTTGGACAAGATATCACGGTTTATCGGTTGGTGTTTATTTCAACAATTGTCGCATTTATTTCTATCTGGTTAACGGAACGTATCACCCTTAGACAGGATTAGTTCTCGGTTATCAATACTGAATTTACCTAATAAAACGTGAGTTTGATAAATCCCGTAGGGAATCAACACCGAATGCGCCTATGGCATTCGGTGGGGTAGAACGAAAATGGGCTTGGCCCATTTGAGGTCTACATTTCTGAAAAATAAGTGAAACCCAACTCTTTAGGACTCTCAAGACGGTTGAATTGTTGGGTTTCGCTTCGCTTTACCCATAGGTGTCAACTTTAGGATACACCTTCTTGTGGGAGGGGTTTCCAACCCCGATGAATGCCACACGCGCATGCTGCGTTGATTCACTCCCACAAGAGGATATATCCTTAAATTGACAGTTATGGGTTTCACGTTGTTCTATCCAACCTACGGTATTTGTCTAAACGGCTCAACAGAGTATTGGAAACACAGTGGCAGATTATACCAAAATCACACTTGACTTTCGTAAAACCCTTGGTAATTTTACGTTAGAACTCAATTGCACACTGGAAAAGAAAGTTACTGCTTTTTTGGGTGCGTCTGGCAGTGGGAAAAGCACGCTGCTCAACTGTATTATTGGGATACTTTCTCCAGACGAAGGTGAGATTGTGTTCGGAGATCAGGCACTTTACGCTTCCGATTCAAGAGTCAATGTGCTACCAGAAAAGCGCCGTTTTGGATATGTTTTTCAAGAAGGATATCTCTTTCCACACCTTACCGTTGCACAGAACATCCGCTATGGACAGCCACGAAATTTGCGCAACAATCCCGACAGCATTTCCCAATTACTCGAAATCCTCGAAATCTCTGAGTTACTTCAGCGCTATCCAAACCAACTCTCTGGAGGACAACGTCAACGGGTGGCAATTGCACGCGCACTCGCGATGGAACCGCGTCTGCTACTGATGGATGAACCGCTTGCTTCACTTGACAGTGGTTTGAAAAACCGCATTATTCCATATCTTCATCACATTAAAAACGCATTTGAGATACCAATCCTCTATGTTACCCATGCCATATCAGAAGCAATGGCACTCGCTGATGAGGCTTTTCTCCTCTCTGACGGAAAGATTACCGCAAGCGGTGAACCGCATCAACTGCTAACTGCTCCTTCCGCGTTGCCGATTGCAAATTTGACAGGTGTAGAAAATATCTTGTCTTTACCCGTAGCAAATTCAGATAAGCATAGAGGCATAACAGAATTAGAAATTGGATCTCAGCGTCTTGTTATTCCTTATGTAGATACGGAAATCGGAAAAGAAGTGCCAGTCGCCATTCGGGCAGAAGATATAATCATTTCGCTTGAGCCCAATCTGCCAATTAGTGCAAGGAATATATTGCGGGGGACAATTGATGCAGTTGATAACCAAACGCTGCTGTCTATCGACGTTGAAGGGTATCATCTTTCGGTAAAAATTACACATGAAGCGCGTGAACAACTTCAACTGTGTAAGGGAAAGGAAGTTTTCTGCGTTATTAAGGCAAATGCTATCAATCTGCTTTGGCACGATTCATAAGTTTATCCCAAAGTTGATCCACTTGTTTATGTAGTTCTTCAATTGTCCCACTATTCTCTATAACAACATCCGCATATTTAACTTTTTCAGACACCAGCATCTGCGAGTCTATTCGCGCTTGTGCTTCACTTTCAGTGAGAGGACGGTTCTGTGCGCGGCTCCGTTCTAATGTCCGTTGCAATTGTATCTCAGGCAAGGCAGTTACAACAACTATTAGATCAACAGAATCGTAAGCACCAGCTTCTATGAGAAGGGGCGCGTCAAGCAAGACAATGCATGATGGGTCTTCCATAACAAGTTGACGCGCACGAGAACGGGAACGTTGGATAATCAACGGGTGTAAAATAGCGTTCAGCCGTTCACGGGCAGATTTATCTTCAAAGACGATTGCCCCCAGTTTTTTTCTGCTAACATCGCCAGATTCTTCAAGAATTCCCTGTCCAAATGCGTTAACGAGATCATCTCTCACGGGACTATCCGCTTTGAGCAGTTGATGTCCAATTTCATCTGCATTAATCGGAATCGCTCCCTTTTCAGCGAGTGACTTAGAGACGGTCGTTTTCCCGCACGCTATGCCGCCTGTTATGCCCACGATAATGCCGCGTTCTCGGTTTGCTTCTGATTTCATACTAATTGAGTATACTCCAAAATCTAAAATATATCAATGTTTGATACAAAAGTTTTGATGAAAGGAAAACTTGTCAAACAGTCTAACGCGTGCTAAACTATTAACGCTTAAAACTGATCTACTTACAATAAACAAGAGGATATCAGATGAAGATTGCAAAGAAAGTAATAGCACTCATAGGCTGCCTTGCATTAGGGATTTTCTTGTCATGTGCCTCAAGTATTGAACCACAAACAGCACAAAGCGAAAAAGCCTCCGACCTACCAATTCTTGAGCAAATTGCGGAAATCGGGAAAGCTGGTACTGTACAGATAGGGAGTTTAAACGTTGAAGGACCTCCGGAATTCGGGAGTGGATTTTTTATTGGACATGATCTAATAGCCACTAATATTCACGTTGTCAATCAGAAATCCTTTGAAGGAGCTGTCAGCATGGTAAGGTTGGTTAACAAGCCAACGTGGTTCACCATAAAAGGTGTTATGGCAAGTGATCCAATACGAGACCTTGTTATCTTGAAGGTTGTGAAGTTAGGAGGCGAAGATCCGCACATTCTTCCGCTTGGCGATAGTGATACTGTAAAAAAAGGTGATAGCATTGTAACTATTGGTAACCCAAGAGAAGGAGATAAAATTGTGCAAGGTGATGTCTCGACAGGGGTAATTAGTCGACGCACTCCCAATTTCCTTGACATTAGGGCGCGAAATAATCGAAAAGGATATAGTGGTGGACCCGTCTTAAACGTTCACGGAAAGGTAGTAGGAATTATGTACCAGGGACACAGAGTTGGAGGCGGGTACGCGATTCCGTCAAACTATCTCCGTGCACTGCTCAAGGAAATGCCAACACAAGAGAAATCTTTAGAAAAATGGCGTGAAGAACCCCTCATCCGCCATTACAGTGTCGTGGATGCAGAGGGACCTGAGAAACTCGCGAATGCCATCAAAAACTGTGATTTAGTTATTCAACTCGCACCAAATTATGCTGATGCCTACCGTCGTCGTGGATATGTCAAGAAAAAGTTAGGCGATTTTAAAGGTGCTATTAAAGACTATGATACGGCGATACGTAAAGGAGCAGATTACGCCTATGTCTATGTCTATCGTGGCGATGTGAAGTCTGAGATAGGAGATAAGAAAGGCGCCATAAAAGATTATGACAAAGCGATCCGTCTCGACCCAGCGTATGTTGATGCCTACGGTTCTCGTGCAAGTGCGAAGTCTGATTTAGGAAATAAAAAAGACGCAATTGAAGATTATGATACAGTGATCCGCTTAAAACCAGAGGATG
>JAGWBU010000038.1:41497-64373 GCA_021295735.1 Candidatus Poribacteria bacterium
GACGCAATTGAAGATTATGATACAGTGATCCGCTTAAAACCAGAGGATGGTCTACTGGCATTGGCTTACGTGAATCGTGCAAATACGAAATCTGATTTAGGTGATAATAATGGTGCAATTGAAGACTGCAACACCGTGATTGGTTTAGCGCATGCAGATGCTATTCTCGCAGAAGCTTATAACGTCCGAGGTAAAGCAAAATCAGCTAACGGGGACAATAAAGGCGGGATCATAGATTATAATAAATCTATCCAGTTAGAACCGAACCATGCTGAGTTCTATTACAACCGAGGCGTTGCTAACGCTGCTTTGAGACGTACTTCGGAGGCTGAGACAGACTTTAAAACTGCCTTGAAACTCTTGAATCAAGAACACGACATCTCAAAATCAGCTATTGCAGAAACAGATAACTTAAATTTGTGGGTCAAATTAGACCTGCCTTCCGATCTTAAAGCCGACGTTGAAAAAGCACTTCGTGAATTGGAATAGGATTGTTCAAAACTTTGGAAATAGAATATGGTAAATCAAAAAATCTATCAGCGCAGCGAACTTGCATCCCGCCTTCAGCAAGCAAAAGCAGGTGGAAACGTTGTTGTCACTACCAACGGTTGTTTTGATGTACTACATTTAGGGCATCTAAGATATCTTCAAGCAGCACGACAACTGGGAGATCTGCTTGTAGTGGCGGTCAACAGCGATAGTTCCGTACGGGAATTGAAAGGTGAAAATCGTCCGCTCGTTCCCGAAAATGAACGCGCTGAAATGCTCGCTGGGTTGGAATGTGTTGATTATGTGGTGATTTTTCCAGAGTTAACACCGATTGAATTGCTTTCTGAACTCAAACCGAGTATTCACGTTAAAGGTGGCGACTATAAATTAGAGCAGTTGATCGAAAGGGAGGTCGTTGAGGAAAACGGTGGTAAGGTCATCGTTGGACTAAACGTCCCGGGTAAATCCACAACAAACCTTATAGAAGTAATATGTGAACGATATAGATAATCGTGAAATAGTATGCAGGTTGTAAACGATATACTGAACTCCTTGAACAGAAATTGAGGATATATGCAGATAAATAATTCATTGCAAATTCAAGACCTAAAGCCGCAAATAGAAAGGCTTTTTGAATACTCAGGACAAAAGATTATGGCTATAGAAGACACATGGCCGTCAGAAAAAGGCACACCTGTTTTCACCGTTGCTGGCACTTACACGACGCGAGGTTGGACAGAGTGGACACAAGGATTCCAATTCGGCTCCGCTATCCTTCAATTCGATGCTACGGGTGATGAGCAGTTTCTTGAAATCGGCAGACAGAACACGATTGAGAAGATGGCACCGCATGTCACACATATCGGTGTGCATGACCACGGATTTAACAACGTCTCCACTTATGGCAACTTGCGCCGACTGATGCACGAGGGTGTAATTCCATGGAACGACAGCGAGATGCATTTCTACGAACTTGCACTCAAAGCTTCCGCTGCAGTACAAGCGAGTCGCTGGACGCGGATTAAAGATGGTACTGGGTATATCGCTTCTTTCAACGGACCGCATTCGCTTTTTTCAGATACTATCCGTTCATTGCGGGTGTTAGCAGTCGGACACACACTCGGTGCTGTGCTGATGAGTGAAGGCGATGTTGCTATCAATCTATTAGAACGGCTAATTCAGCATTCTCGGACAACAGCGAAATACAACGTGTACTATGGTGAAGGTCGTGACGCTTTCGACGTGCGTGGACGGGTTGTGCATGAGTCTATCTTCAATACAAACGATGGAAACTATCGTTGTCCAAGCACACAGCAAGGTTATTCGCCATTTTCTACATGGACGCGTGGATTGGCATGGATTATCACAGGTTACGCTGAACAACTTGAATTTTTTGATACGCTAACTGAAGATGACCTTGAACCTTACGGTGGCTATGCAGAGGCGACAGCGCACATGCGAAAAGCAGCTGAAGCCACTGCCAATTTCTACATTGAAAACACAGCACAAGATGGCATTCCGTATTGGGATACAGGTGCTCCCGGTTTAGCAGGACTCGGTGATTACTTGGCATCCCCCGCTGACCCATATAACGATATTGAACCCGTAGATAGTTCCGCAGCCGCGATTGCTGCACAAGGACTCATTCGCCTTGGCAACTACCTCAAAAAACACGGGGAACAAGATGCAGGCAATTCTTATTACCAAGCAGGTCTGACGGTAGCCAAGACACTTTTTGCTGAACCGTACCTTTCTACTTCTGACACACATCAAGGGTTGATATTGCACTCTGTGTATCACCGTCCGAATGGATGGGATTATGTGCCTGAAGGCAGGAAGATTCCGTGTGGAGAGGCATCTATGTGGGGTGATTATCACGCACGTGAACTCGCGGTCCTGTTGTGGCGGGAGATTGTTGACAAACCATATTTGATGTTTTTCTAATCTACATAAGCAATTTATATTTGAGGATATAACGATGAGTGAAGTCAAAGACACACAAGAGCAGCTAAAGATTGAAATTGAAGTCAAAAATTTTGGACCTATTGCGGAAGCTAACATTGATTTGCGTCCATTGACGGTGTTTGTTGGCCCCAGCAACACTGGTAAGACATATTTTGCTACGCTTGTGTATGCTTTGCACAGAATGTATAACAGTATTTCAAGTTCAGAACCACTATTTCCTTTCCAATCTGCGATGATTTTCCTTCTATTGAGCGAGATATTCAAAGGACAAGCAATTCCTGAAACAGAATTACACAATATTCTAAGACAATTAAAAAATTCAGAAGAATCCTTCAAATTCTCCGATTTACCCGTAGAAATGCGTAACAGATTTCATTCTATCATAAAAGAACATGTATATTTTAAAGCAGAATTAGAAGACGAACTCAAAAATTGCTTCAACCTTAATTCCTTTTCTGAAGTAATGCGTTTAAATGGTGAACAGGATGAACATACAATCTTGCTGAAGGCTAGTAGACAGAATCAGGAATACTGGAATTATAAAATCTGTATTACTGAATCTGAGGTAAACATAGATACCTCCAATGAGCAGGATATGGTCATAATTCCGAAGAACTGGTCAGTTGACGCAGAATCATGCATAGATGATAATAGTATTCACATAAAAAGTCTGAGTAGTCCTAAAAGCCGGAGCATGTATTACCTTCCTGCCGCTCGAAGCGGCATCATGCAAAGTCACCGTGTCATAGCAAGTTCACTTGTAAAGCGATCAACCAGAGTAGGCTTGGAGCGTTTTCCTGAGGTTCCCACTATGTCAGGAGTGATAGCAGACTTTATGGAAAGGATTATTCTTTTTCAGGACGAGATAGTTCCAAAAGACAATATGGCACATATAGCAGAGACATTGGAAAACGAAGTTCTTTCTGGGCAGATCCGTGTGCAGCCTTCAGGCAGTGGTTATCCTGACTTCCGCTATATTCCGCATGTTACTAATGAAGAATTTCGTCTTAGTCAATCTTCATCAATGGTATCTGAACTTGCCCCCTTAGTCCTATATCTCCGAGGTCTTGTACAACCGGGCGATACCCTCATCATTGAGGAACCGGAGGCACACCTTCACCCTGGCGCCCAAGCGGACATGGCGGTCATTCTCGCGCGTTTAGCGCGTGCAGGTGTGAAGGTAATAATTACCACACACAGTGATTGGTTGCTTCAGGAAATAGGAAACCTAATTCTTGAAGGGCTAATTGAAAATGAAACCGAGGAATCGGGAAGTTGGTTGTTACCAGAGGAAGTGGGTATTTGGAATTTTCAAAAGGATGTCCCTGTGGCAGAAATCCCGTTCCATTCAAGAGCAGGTATCTCTCCAGAGGATTACGAAGACGTTGCTGAAGGACTTTACAACCGTTCGGTGAATCTGCAACAAAAGTATGAGAAACAGAAAGGTAGACGCAACCGTGAATCTGTATGAAACTTTGGATGAGATTCGTCAATGGGTAGGTGACAGAAAAGCTAAATCATATACACGACAAGGATGTAAGGTCTCTTTGGCTAAGCTAAAATCGAAACCTGCAAACCGTGTGGTGTTGGATGTAGACGTTGCATTTTCAACAGATAAAGCGAAGACAAGCCAATGTGACTTTATTCTTTTTCACATTGACGATGAGCAGAATTGTCTGATCGGGGTTCCTATGGAACTCAAAAGTGGCAGTGTTAATGCATCAGAGGCAGTTGCCCAACTGCAAGAAGGGGCGCGTATTGCCGACAATTGCACTCCAAAGGGTACTGAAATTAACCTTATACCAGTCCTAATTCATGGGCGAAGGATGCACACTACCCAACGAAACAAGCTTAGAACTGCCAGAATTAAATTTCGAGGAGAGGAATTTCCAATCAATACAACGCGATGCGGTAAAAAAGAGAACCTTGCACTCGCTTTGGCAAAATCAACTAAGCGTTGAATTCTTTAGACCCGAAATTGAAAATGAACGAAGCACTATTTGATAAAATCGATTCCCCTTTTCACTCCACAACCGGTTCAACTTGTCCAGTCTCTAACGAGCGATTCGCAGCAAGTGTAACTGCAAGTGTTTTGAATGCATCTTCGTAGGAAGAACGCACTAAACTTTGGTCATTCGCTTCAACCGCTTTAATAAACTGCTCAACCTGTCGGAAATAACCGGCTTCTGCACCAGTAAATTCAACCCCTTCGCCTCCGATTTGGCCGCGTAAACCGAGATCGTGCGTAAGTTTGATATAGATGTCATCACCTACCAATTCGGTAGCAAAATTGTCATGCGCGCGAGCAACACAGGTACTGGTAATGCTTGCTACAGCACCGTCCTTAAACTTAAGATTACAGACGGTGCACTCCTCAAAATCTGCAATACCGTCGGAAACGCCTTTGATACCGTAAGCATGAACGCTTTCAACATCGCCGAGAAAGTAACGGATTAGGTCAAAGACGTGGGTAGTCTGCTCAACCATTTGCCCACGAGATACTTCAAATTTACCCCACCACGGATGGCTTGCCCCCATTCTTGCGAGAAACCGTCCGATAGCCATGGTTAGTTTCTGATTACCAACTAACTCCTTCGCTTTGTCAGTTATGTCGCTATACCGCGCCATATAGCCAACTTGATTGATGACTCCTGCGCCTTGAATGGCATCACAAGCATTTTGTGCAGTTTTCAAATCCTGTGCCACAGGTTTGGCAACAAAAACTGCAGCGTCAGACTTTGCAGCATCAGCGACCTGCGTCGCGTGTGCGCCTGGAGGAATACAGATAAACACCACATCTGGATTTTCTGTCTGCAGCATTTCTTGATGAGCTGTGTATGCAGTAGCATTTTCTTCGGCGGCAATAGCTGCCGCGCGATCTGCGTTTATATCACAAACGGATGCAACTGGACGTTGCAGTTGTTTTAGGCTGCGTCGGTAATTACCTGCAATTCCACCAACACCAATAAAAGCAATTTTCATTTTAATTCCTTTGTTTTTCAAATTAGAATTGACCCTTCTCAACAGGTCTTACCCAAAGTTCGTTTATATAACCCAAGTTGCCACCTATTTCGCAAATGCTCTTGTAGGAGGGGTTTCTAACCCCGATTTAGAACAAAAAACATAAAAAGCAGTGTTTGCTAACTTGAAATCTTGTCCGTAGCAACTTAGGTTTATATAGTAGAACATAAATTACTTTGAACACTATTAGTGGCGCACTTACAATGCGCGCCTACAGCAGACTAAATTATCTATGAAACGGGAACGGGCTTGGCACGGTAGTAAAATTCCGGTACCGATCTTCACCACGTAAGAGAATCGGTTTCCACGGGCGTTTCAGCGAATTATCCTCTGCTTGCCTCACTGATGGTGGGATATAGCGAATTGTCAAGCCGCATCGCCGCCGCGTAGAATGGTTCGGTAGACTACCGTGAATTATCTGTCCGTGATGAATAGACATCTCACCAGCCTTTAAGATAAGATCAACTGCAGTCTCTGCTGCCGCTTCGGTGACCGGAACTTCCTGATTGATGCTCAGTAGATTGCCTTCCTGTTCCGATTTACCATGCTCTTGAACACCTTGGTGGTGGCTTCTGGGAATCACCCGCATACATCCGTTTCCTGTGTCGCTGTCATCAATGGCATACCAAGCGGTAACCGCGTCCGGTGGTTCAAGTCCCCAATACGTTACGTCTTGATGCCATGCAACAAATTTCTCACGCGGTCCATATTTGCAGAAAAAGTGTGTAGCTAACAACATCACATCTGGTCCGATGAGTGCTTCAATAACATCAACAATTTTGGGGTGTATTGCGATGTCCCAAATAAATTTATAATCAAAATGCCAATCTATCAGTCCAATTTCACATTTTTCTGCGCCGACTTCTGCTTCTAACGCATCATATTCTTTACGAAAGTGTGAGGCTTCAGCATTTTCAGCGACGTGGATGCCAGTCAGGAATCCGTCTTTTTGATAATTTTCAGCGAGTTGTGCGCTTGTATTTTCCATACGGTGTCCTCTCTGTCAAGTAGATATAAAATCTACCTTCGTATTGGGTGTGTGGTGGGCAACAATCTCAGTCAAAACCTACCTTCCATCTTCTTTATTTTATCTTCACTGGGGAGGCAATTTATCCAAAATAGATTCAGCCGCTTGAATGTAATCTTGCTTCTCAGTATCTCCGACGACCCATTGTAAAAGTTCTCGCGCCATTGGAACATTGCCGCGATAGTAGTAGACCAACCCCATGTGAAAATGGTATACCTCGTTTTTTGTAAAATGGCGCCAAAAAATATACTGCTCCAATAATTGAATGAAGAAATCGTCATTCTCGGTGTAAAATCTTTCGTTGTTCAAGACATAAGTGTTTCCATCCCACTCGTAGAGGCTCATCCATGGCAGATATGCTGCTGTAGGACCATCGATAGATATGCTGTCGGGAATTTTGATCTCGTAGATGCCATCATTATTCAAGTCAATATATTCTGGGAGATCCGCTTTGTGAGAAGTATAGGCACTGCAGACCTCTTTGAACTCACCGTTTTGAAAAGAAATCACAGCGACACCCTCGGCATGGTCAACCCAGATGTCTAAAATGCCATCGCCCGTCAAATCAACGAGTTCAAAGGAGACACCCTTGAAAGCCCAAGGTGAACCTCTCTTCGTCCATCCCCGGGACATCGATATGATGCGTGCCAGCATCAAAAAGTTTGAACAACTCTTTTTTCTTAGGAACCCCGTTTGTTTGGGTGTCCGTAATAAGGAGAAACGCTTGAACCCATTCGCGCCATTCTCCTCCCGCCTGAAGCACCATCAGAACAATGTTCTCTTTTTCGGGTGTGTCATCAATGCAGTAAGAAGATTTTTCCGGTGCAGGGGTCGCCAAAAAGCGGTGATACTTTTGACCCTCAGGCTCAAACTGGACATCGTACCAGTAATACTCGACATCAAAAGCTTCTGCAAGTTTCTCTCTGGTCACGGTGTGGCGGCTGAAGACTTCCCTAAATTCATCCTTCTCAAAAGAGATGAGTGCGACCCCGTGGGCAGATTCCACCCAAACATCTAAAATGCCATCGCCGGTGACATCCACAAGTCTAAAAGAGACATCGGTGGGTTGCTTGAAACCAGAGGGTGGATCATGAAGTTCAATGACTTTCGCTGGAACCTCCAACGGATGCGTGCCCGTATCAAAAAGTTTGAACAACTCTTTTTGTTTCGGATGCCAGTATGATTTGGTGTCCGTAATGAGGAGAAACGCTTGGTGCCAGTTGCCAAAGTCCACCGGACTGCTGGAGAATGTGCGAGGTTCTGTATCAACAACGATTAAAACAATGTTTTCTTTTTCGGGTGTGTCATCAATGTTTGCAGTGGCTATCATCCTACCATGGTAAGTGAGCCCTTCGGGTACGGGGGAAGCTAAGGAGTAGTAGTAGCTATAACTGACCTCAGAAGGCATTGTTTTGGCGGTATCCGCATTCACTACAAAAGCAGTGAGTGTCAGCGAAATAGCAAGCCCAAGAAGTGTGGTGTGAAGATATTGTTTCATGGTTATTGTCTCCTACACATCAATACCTCTTCAACTTGTGTGATGCCCTCTTTTATGAAAGTTCTGGTAGTTTCCATTGTCGGAACCATTGTGAATCTTCCGGTGGCGATTCACCTGTCCTTTGCATCGTCTTAAAGGTTTTTAAAGCAGGTGTCACCTGTTCTGTCCAAATCTTTTCAACTTCCGCAAAGGTTACCGGTTGGCGTTCGGAGATATTCTGTTGTGCGTAAGCATCAAGCAATTCCTGCATCTTGTTGCCAAGCCAAGTGACTTCATCGTCCACCATGCGCTCACCGATACGCCGGTCTGAGTCATAAGCATTTCCGCCCATTGCGAAGTGGGGTCCTGGTTCATCTTTTGCTGGCATCCGAGACATATCAACGCAGTCTGGTTCTAACGCCCATAACAACGATGTTTCAACTCTACCAGCATGGTCTGCACCATCACCTTGTTTGCTGAATCCGATGTGATTTGCCTCGAAATCCGGCAGTCCATATACGCGCATAGCGAAGTGAGGTTGAATTAACTCCAAAAGTGTTTTGAGGTCTTGCCAATTAGGTCCGTAATGACCCGTGAGGAAGATAGCAGCGTGGAATCCGAGCGCATCAGCAGCACGGACGTGATAGCACACATTTTTGAAATGCTGCCATGCGGGCATAGCGGTAAGCCAACTCCGCACTTCACCGACATTCTGTTGTGCCCAGTTGGCATACATCCCGTGTTCATGGATATGCCAATAATCGGGAGGCGCGACAATGCCGCCGTGCTTTTGTGCTGCACGACAGGCGATTGCATGTGCTTTGAGTGAATCTAACCCAACGGTATTCTGTGGGCCGTGCGGTTCGCACAACCCATAAGTAAAATAAACGCTGGGACATGCCGCAAAAGCAGCTTCTAATTCATCAGGGAACATCCGTTCCCAACGTACCTCTTTTCGCATTAGGATTTCCTTAATATGTGGACGATTCAGATTGCTATTCTATTCTTCCCATTCCTTGAAAACAACACCGCACCTCGGACACTGCGTTGACCATCCCGTTTGTCTTTGCGCACAATTCGGACAAGACCATCTAACGCCTATACGGTAGGCATAAATCCAAATTACGATTGATGAAACAATGCCCAGAGCAAAAATTAGTGTTGGTACCAGAAGGTATTCTATAAAAAGATTAGGCATAGTTTTCCCTGTCAGTGCAACTTTCAATCTAAGAAATCATCTTCTCGTTTCCCATATTTAAAGTCCTACATATCTTCTTAGCACCAGCAAGATTTGGTTGCAGTTCAAACGCCATAAGTAAAACCTCTCGTGCTTCAGGGAATAGATTAATTTCGACGTAGAATTCTGCTATCTTTTTATACATCCATGCCGTTTCCCGCTTCGGAAGTTTTAATGCCTGGATTTTCGTTAATGAAATCTGGGTCATCTGCTCGTATCCTTCAACACTAAAGTGATAAAGATAGATTCTTTTGAGACGTTCTTTTACCTCTTTAATAAAGTGCTTGAAACAGGGCCGTTGTCCTTCTGCGGATAATAGAGACTCATAAATTTGCATTGCCAATTCTATTTTTCGGTGTCTCTCTGAAACAGAAACATCGCCGTTGGAAAATCCGAGATTCTGATACGCTTCGGCAATAAGAAATTCGCAATCCCGACTGTCCTCATAGTTGAAAAAATCGTCAATACACCATTTTGTTCCCTTCTTTTCACACCTTTGACACAGTTGTTCATAAATGGAAATACCTGTTTCGTAATTTTGATGCAGCAGTGCTTGAAACAGCAATTCCAATTTTGCGGAGTCGTGATTGAGTCTATTGAGTCTGTCAAAATACGATCTATATGATAGCTGCTTGCGTTCAATGTTCTGTAATATACGGTCATAGTCAGATTTGCGTTTTTGGTCCTGTAGCACATCGTAAGCGTTACAAACTTCACGGAACATCTGTTTGGCATGTGCCACCTCATCCGGTCCAAAGTTAATATGAAGTTTATCGGGATGGTATCTTTTGGCAAGTTTGCGGAATGCTTGTTTTATTTCGGACGCAGTCGCATTTCGGCCAATCTCTAAGATCTGATAATAGTTTGGAATTTGCATGTGGATACTATGTTCTCAGATAGATATAGTATTATAATTCCATGTATTGTAGGATTTGTCAAGTGGAAATTTGGAAGGCTGCGAAGTTTTCGGTTCTAATGAATTTAGGAAAAATAAAGCGGACAAAGTCAATGCGCGAGAACATTCGCGTCTATGTTTAGTGAAATTGGGAACAAATTGAATGGTTATAAAAAAATGCGGAGAGGCAATTGATTTAGACTACATTACAACACTTGACGTAGAAAACGCGCAGTATGCGATTCCTCTACTTCAGCAACTTCTTCGGGGGTGCCCATTGCAACGAGATTACCGCCACCTTCACTGCCCTCAGGACCTAAATCAATAACCCAATCAGCAGATTTAATAACATCTATATTGTGTTCTATAGCGACAATTGTATTGCCTGCATCAACGAGTTTATTCAGCACATTGAGTAGTTTTTGGACATCATCAAAGTGCAAGCCTGTTGTCGGCTCGTCCATAATATAGAGGGTTGTACCGGATTGGCGGCGGGCAAGCTCCTTCGCAAGTTTAACGCGCTGCGCTTCACCTCCAGATAATGTGGTCGCAGCTTGTCCCAATTGGATATAATCTAAACCAACATCTGCTAAAGTTTGGAGTGGTCGTTTAATCCGATTGATGTTACTAAATAACTCAAGTGCTTCCTGCACGGTCATCTGTAATACCTCTGCAATGTTTTTGCCCTTGTAACGCACTTCAAGCGTTTCAGCATTATAACCTGTGCTGTTACAGTTTTCGCACGGTATCCATACGTCAGGAAGGAAGTGCATTTCTACACGATTAAAACGTTGTCCATCACACACTTCGCACTGTCCGTAGGAGAGATTAAAACTAAATCTCCCTCGGTTAAATCCGCGGAGTTTGGCATCCGGCAGCTCAGCAAACATTTCGCGGATTTTGGTGAACAGATCGGTATAAGTCGCAGGGTTGGATCGGGGTGTTTCACCAATCGGTTTCTGATCAATGTGGATAAGCCGTTCGATTGCACTCGTTCCTTGAATGCTATCGTACACTGCGGTTCCATAAGGAGTTTCTGCTTGTTCGTTTCCTTTTCTGATAGAACGTCGGGCATCCAAAGCGGGACGTAACGTGCCTTCAATAAGTGAACTCTTACCACATCCTGAAACACCTGTAACACAGGTAAACGTTCCATACGGAATTTTTATGTCAATATTTTTAAGATTGTTTGTCTTAGCACCAATCAACTTCAGCCATTTCCCTGACCCTTTACGCCGCACAGCTGGAACGCGAATTTGCATTTCATCGGAGAGATACGCTTGTGTCAATCCTTTACCCTGAAGTGCAGACGCTGCTCCACCTGAATCACCATTAGTGTTTGCTGGTGTTGCAGAAGAGAGGGTAATAGGTTCCGAATCTGTAAAGGCTATAGGTGAACCAGTGGCGACTATTTCGCCCCCTTGCTTACCCGCTTTCGGACCAAAATCAATGATATGGTCTGCAGATAAAATCGTATCTCTATCATGCTCAACAACAAGGACACTATTGCCAATATCGCGTAAATCCTTCATCGCTAAAATCAATCGTTCTTGGTCGCGAGGGTGTAGTCCAATACTCGGTTCATCAAGGATATAAGTTACGCCAGTTAGACCGGTACCAAGCTGACTCGCAAGGCGGATTCTACGGATTTCTCCACCAGAAAGTGTTGGTGCAGGTCGGTCCAAACCAAGATAACCGAGTCCGATGTCCTCCAAAAACTTGAGGCGTATCTGAATTTGCCGGAGCAGTTGTGCCTCAAACTCAGGTGAAGTATGTGTGTGAAGCGTCGTGTGTGTTGCCCTTGAGGTTGATACGTCTTTCACCTGATCTCTGGCTGCTTTTGCTGCTTGCGCACCAGCAGTTGTTGAAAGGTGTTTCTCAATCGCTTCCACCCGTATAGTAAAAAATTTGATAATCTCCGAAATCGGCATTGCCATCAACTCAGCAATAGTTGCTTCAGAGAACTTGACGTTACGAGGAAATTCGTCTAACCGTGTCCCATTACAGGTTTCACAGATTTCCTGGGTGCCCGAAAGTGACCTACCGATCCCTTCACATGAACTGCATGCTCCCAATCTATTATTAAAGGAGAAGTGCCGAGGCGTTAGCTGCGGGAAATTCCGACCACATTTTGAACACATAGCATGCTCACTAAAGAAGTATCTGTGAGTATCTTCTTGGTTTTTCTTCTCCTCTACAATAACAAAGCCTTCGCTCTCTATGAGTGCTAATTCAACCGCTTCCGTAAAACGACTCTTTTCATCATCAGCAAGCTGAATACGATCTATGACGAGGAAAACTTCATGGCGGCGACGTTTATGAATTTCCGGTGCTTCATCGAGTCGGTAAATCTCACCATCAATTTGCACGCGCGCGAAACCTGTTCTTTGCAACCTACGAAACGCGTCAGCGTAGTCCTCGTTTCCTTTCAAGCCGGGTGTGCGTTCAGCTCCTATTACCACTTCAGATTCAGTCATTCGAGAAACGTTATCAGCGATTTTCTGGATGTTTCGAATACGAAAGTTTGTAAGTGGAGACAAGATATCCACTCTTTTTTCCGATACAAGTTGGAAAACATGTTCCACTATTTCCTGCGCGGTCTGTGGGCGGACCTCTGTTTTGCATTCGGGACAATGTGGCTGTCCCCATCTTGCATAAAGTGTGCGTAAACCGTCGTGGATTTCGGTAATTGTTGCCACTGTAGAACGCGGGTTTTGACTGGGACTGGAGTGCGAAATAGCGATTGCTGGAGACAATCCCTCAATCTTTGAGACTTTCGGTTTCTCCATCGTGCCTATAAATTGGCGTGCGTAAGTGCTAAGTGTTTCAATATAACGACGTTGCCCTTCAGCGTAAATTGTGTCAAGCGCAAGCGATGTTTTGCCAGACCCGCTAACACCAGTAAAGGCAGTTAATCTCTGATGCGGAATTTCAATATCAATGCTTTTAAGATTATTCTCTTCTGCACCGCGAACCATAATAGATTTGGAAAATTCGGAACCTGGACTATCAAGATCGTATGCAAACATGGAACCATTTTCAACTATTTTCTGTTCTGTGTCCTTAGTTTTCCAGAGTTCGTATTCCCCGCAAAGCGCTTTCCCTGTATAAGATTCCGGCATATCAGCAACTTCTTCGGGGGTGCCTACTGCAACGACCGTGCCGCCACCGACACCTCCTTCCGGACCTAAATCAATTAGATAATCTGCTGAATTGATGACTTCAAGGTTGTGTTCTACCACCACCACAGTGTTCCCTTCGTCAACTAACCTATGGAGAATAGTCAACAGTTTGTTCACATCGTCGAAATGCAAGCCAGTAGTGGGTTCATCAAGAATGTAGAGTGTTTTGCCAGTGCTGCGTTTGGAAAGTTCTTTTGAGAGTTTAATCCGTTGTGCTTCGCCACCTGAAAGCGTAGGCGCAGGTTGTCCAAGTTTGAGGTAGTCCAAACCAACATCGTGAAGTAATTGTAATCCTCTTGCTATTTTGGGCAGGTCTGCAAAATGGGTGAGTGCAGCCTCAACATCCATTTCAAGGACATCAGAGATATTTTTCTCTTTATATTTAATAGTGAGTGTTTCATTATTATAACGTTTGCCGTTACATACGTCACACTCCACCCAAACATCAGCCAGCAATCCCATGTCAACTTTTTTTGCTCCATTGCCGCTGCATGCCTCACATCTTCCCCCAGGAACGTTGAAACTAAATCGCCCAGCTTTATACCCACGTAGTTTAGCATCAGGTAAATTCGTATAGAAGGCCCGGATTGCATCAAATACCTTTGTATAGGTAGCTGGATTAGAACGCGGCGTCCGTCCAATAGGCGCCATGTCAATATTAATAATTTTATCAATAACATCAGATACCGGTACAGTTTCGTCTTCAATAATACCCTGAATGTTGTCGTAGTCACCCGGCACGGTCTTTGCTTTCATGAGGTCGCGTGCAAGTGCACTGTAGAGAATATCGTGGATGAGCGAACTTTTACCGGAACCGCTTACACCTGTTACACAGCAGAGGGTGCCCACAGGGATTTTGGGGCTAATCTCTTTAAGGTTGTTTTGGCGTGCATTGCAGATTTGCACCCACTTTTCACCTGTTGCACGCCTCACTTCGGGATGCACAATCTCTTTTTCACCGCGCAAATATTGTGCTGTAAGTGAGTCGTTCCCTTCTATCAATTGTTGCGGCGTTCCCATACCAGTTATTTCACCGCCTCTAATACCAGCACCAGGACCGAAGTCGACTATCCAATCTGCCACCAACATAGTCGCTTCATCATGTTCAACGACAATAACGGTATTACCCTGATTACGGAGATTCATCAGGGTTTTCAGCAAACCAGCATGGTCACGAGGGTGTAATCCAATACTGGGTTCATCAAGGACATAAGTCACATCGCGTAAACCCGCTCCAACTTGACTGGCAAGTCGGATCCGTTGTGCCTCACCACCGGATAATGTCGGGGCAGAACGAGACAGTGTTAGATATCCTAAACCTACGTCCATCAGAAATCCTAAACGTGAGCGAATTTCTTTTAACAGTTCTGAAGCGATGAAAGCCTCGCGATCTGGGAGTTCAAGGGTATTAAAGAAGGACGTGGCGTCTTGAATTGACATATTCAGTACATCCGTGATGTTGATGTTTGCTATGGTGATGGCTTTAACCCCTTGCTGCAAGCGAGTTCCACTACACTCTCTGCACTCCATCTTAACAAAGTAATCAGGAAGGTGAGAATCCCCTTCTTCGTCTACGTCTAACGAGAGAAATCGTTGTTCATGCGCTGGGATCAGTCCTTGAAATCTACCGCGAAAACGTCTTCCACGCCGCCTACTATCCTTTGCAGGTTGACGAAAAGTAAGCACGTTATCACCTGTCCCATAAAGGACAGCATGCTGCTGCTCCGGTTTCAGATCCTTCCAAGGCGTTTTTAGTTTAAACTTTAAATGTGATGCAAGGGACTGAGCTACCATCCTTTCTTCATGACCGGGTTTTTTCCATAAGATTATCGCCCCTTCCAAAATAGGAAGTGTTTCATCTGCTATAATTAGTTTAGGTGAAATTGCCATTTGCACACCCAATCCTCGGCACTGTTCACACATCCCGTAAGGACTGTTGTAAGAAAAATGGCGAGGCTCAGGTACATCGTAACTAATTTGACAGTTTGCACAGGCATACTGTCTACTAAACAGCAAATCTTCACCTTCTGATGCCTTGCGTGAGGTGTTGCTTTCTGAAGACACAACATTCACAATTAAACTATCATCTCCGAGGGAAAGCGCTGTTTCAACTGCATCAGCAACGCGACTATGGATATTTTCTTTAATGATAATCCTATCAACGACAATATCAATGTTATGGGTTTGATTCGGATTGAGAGCAATGTTGGAACTAATTTCGTGTACTTCCCCATCAATTCGGGCGCGAACGAAGCCCATCTTACGTGCGTCTGACAACTCTTTTCGATATTCGCCGCGTCTACCTCTGACGATAGGTGCTAAAATCATGAGACGCGTGCGTGGTGGGAAACTCAGGATCCGCGAAACGATATCTGCAATTGTTTGTGAACCGACCTGTTGTCCACATTCAAGACAGTGAAATTCTCCTGCGCGGGCAAAAAGAACACGAAGATAATCGTAAATTTCGGTTACAGTCGCAACCGTTGAACGGGGATTATGTCCAGTGGAACCTTGATTGATAGCGATAGAGGGTGACAAACCGATAATCTTGTCAACTTCTGCTTTACCGAGTTGTCCTAAAAATTGCCGTGCATAAGCAGAAAGTGATTCTATATATCGTCTTTGTCCTTCGGCATATAGCGTATCAATTGCAAGTGAGGATTTACCTGAACCGCTAACGCCAGTGAAAACTATCAGTTTATCTTTTGGGAGTTGAATATCAATATTTTTAAGGTTATGTTCTCGTGCGCCGTGGATGTCAATTGACGCGTCTGCCATAGCATTATTTCCCTCTTCTTTTTAGCTGCCGGACTTCGGATTGGTATTGGAAACCTTTTGCTGACGGGTTCCGATTACCGACTGCTATCCCTAACTTATGGTAGGAACTTACTTTAGTAAATTATATAATTTTCTTTTACTATAGTTCTAAAAAACCGCCTAACTCTCTGAGTTTTTGTACGTCTCTACGCCAATCCGCTTTAACAGTTACATATAATTCCAAATAGACTGAAGCATCCAAGAACTTCTCTATATCAAGACGTGCTAATTTACCAATTCGTTTAATCAACTTTCCACCTTTACCAATAATTATTTGCTTTTGTGTTTGCTTTTCAGCATAAACGATTGCTCTAATGTAAATGATCTCTTCTGCGTTGCGGCGTTGTCTTTTTTCAAATTCCTCAACGACAACCGCAGACGCATAGGGTACCTCCCGTTGCGTGATAAGCATAATTTTCTCTCTGACTGTTTCGGAGATGAAAAAACGTTCGGGGAGGTCGCTGAGTTGATCTTCCGGAAAAAAAAGAGGTCCCGGCGGCAAATATGAACCAACCTGTTCAAGGAGGATCGGCACCCCATCACCGGTTTTAGCGGAGATCGGTATCATATCATCAAATTCAAACTTCTCACTGAAATTCTCAAAAATAGGTAGAAGTGTCAGTTTATCGACCATATCTACCTTATTAAGAACAAGAATAGTTTTGGCAACTTTGGCGCGAGGGAGACGTTCTATAATCGTGTCTTCAATCTCATCATTTGGGTGTGCGACATCAATGACGAACAGAACTATATCCGCATCCCGTAAAGCCCCATAAGCAGTCCGAACCATTTCTGATTGCAAACGATACTTCGGATCCATCAGTCCCGGAGTATCAACGAAAACCATCTGATGTGTGTCGGCCGTAACAATCCCGCGAATCTGATTACGGGTTGTTTGCGGTTTTGGCGTGACTATCGCTAACTTCTGACCTAAGATGGTGTTAAGCAGTGTAGATTTACCAACGTTCGGCGCACCGATGATACTTACATATCCGGACCTAAAGTTTTGATCTTCAGATACCTGTTCTGAACCTTGATTTGAGGTTTTTGACATATTGTTTTCCAATGGGAATGATTTAGTGTGAAACAAAAATGTGAAAATGGGATTTTAAAATAATTTCTCTGATGAATCTTCTTCCCCTAACTGTCTTTTGAAAAATAGCGATTACACGAAGGACACTTAGGAATATTTGTTATTATCCTTCTCCCACACCCTATGCAGAATCGTCCAGGATAAAACAATTTCCTACGGTATCTACGTCCGAATCTATCGGTTTCTGTGTAACTTAAGCTCCGTATATCTAATTCTGAAAAAAGAAACATATATACGAAAATTCCAACTATTACTGCAGAGGGAAATAGAAAAATGAGAAAAATGTAAAACAAACCCATTACAACATCCTAAAATGTATCCAGCAATATCCTAATTGCCTGGTTTCCTGATAATCATTTTACCGTTTCGGACGCGCAGGTATCTTCGTTTCCGCAGATTCGTAAATCATATCCATCAGTTCGGATTGAATAATACCGTTCATTGGATTGGTGCGCGGTTCCACCCTCCCCAAGATAGCATCAATAAAATTGTCATCCGGATTCCCCGCAGACATTTCAGGTGTAATCGGAGGCGGATCTAATGCCTCACCACCTTTCCAAACACGAATCCAGCCGCCACCCCAGCCATCAACCTCAATTCTGCCATTGTCAAAAATTAACGCCATGTGTGTGCCACCAGGACTCGGACAATTCCCGCTTATCACCATTGACGCAAGCACACCGTTTTTAAATTTGATGTTAATCGACGAATTAATGTCTACTTCCGTATCCATATTGTCGGTATAAGCATAAACTTCTTCAACCTTCGCTTCCACTGTCCAGCAGAGACTATTAAGGAGGTGTGCACCACTATCGTAAGCCTGTCCGCCACCAGAAAGTGCCAGTTTCTGCCGCCATGCACCTATTGTCGCGCTTTTCCAATTTTGTGTAATATAACCGATTACCAACTCCAGTTTACCAAATTCACCGTTGCGGACAATCTCGCGAATATAATGAAAGTTAGCCGAACATGGTGTATTGTAACCAATTGTCAATATAAGCCCTGTCTCTTCAACCTTTTCAGCAAGTGTATACGCATCTTCGGAAGAGGTGACCATCGGTTTTTCCATTAAAACGTGGCATCCCGCTTCAAGTGCTTGCATGCCCTGTTCAAAGTGTAACGTATGCGGCGTAGAAATTACCACTGCATCCGGCTTTGTTTCTTTAAGCATCTTCGCTATATCATCATAAGCACCGGGACGCGGGGTAAGGTCAGACAAATTGCGATCAATATAACCGTCGGCAATGTCAGTATGGACATCGCATGTGCCGACAATCTGCACATCAAGATTTCCGTTCATTCGCCGCGCGTGCCCTGAAGAGTTGCCGCCACATCCAATCATGGCGAGCCGAATTTTTGACATAATTACTCCTAATTGTTATAATGTATTAGTCCGAAAAGTAAAATGTGAAATTGCCCTAAGCAGTTTTCGCTAAATCTTCCACACTCAACGCACCTTCACCAAAAACACGTCTAAAAGATCCACCGCGATGCGAACGCGTGTCGCCATGCATGTAGCACACACTAAAAGCGCGTCGAGGGATATCAGTCTGATTTGTGCCGGAACTGTGAAGCATCCAATTATGTAGTAAGACCACCTCACCTGCCTTCAATTCTAATGGCAGAGGTGTGGCGTTCTCAACGATGTCGTCAATTTGTTCTTGTGTCAGAAATCCGGAACCGTGGCCGGGATTAATAAGAGCGCTGTGTGAGCCGGGAATAATGTGCACACATCCGTTTTCGATCGTTGCTGGATCCAAGGCGGTATAGATGGTAATCTGCGGGTCACGGTCAAGGTCGGTCCATCTATCTTGGTGCCAAACAAGATATGTGCCTTCACGTGCCGGTTTGTTCATAAACATTGCACGGAAACATAGTATTGGGACGCCATCCCCATAGATTTTCGCACAAACTTCCTTGAATATAGGATTCTGGAGATACGTTAAAAAGTATGGATCAAATTCGAGATTCTGTATTTTCCGATACAATAGCGTTGCGCCCTTATGTCCTGCCGACTGCGGACCGGGTGCGTTTGTTCCCGGTGCTCTGTCAAGTTGCATCATGATTTGGTTATAATCAAGTGGTGCCTTGCCGAGCATGATGTCGTCCATCCGTTGTTGCAACTGTGCTAATTCGTCATCAGTGGCAACTTGTCCTATGTGAACATAACCGTGTTCTGTAAAATGTTCCCACTGCTCATCTGTTATCAGTTGTTCCATTCCTTTCCTCCACCCAAGTGAATATATAAGGTTATAAAATCCTTTTCATTACAGTGTGCTTCTATTAAAGTATAGCATGAAAGTATAACATAATTGCCAACAAATTGAAAATTATTTAATTTTCTGCTCACCATAAAAAAAATGCAACATTTTACGATCTAAGATGCGTCTAATTAATCAAGGGATGCTAAAACTCCGGAGGATTCCCATGAAAAAGAAGGATGCTGAACTAATTCAGCGCACATTAGACGGTGACCAATCGGCATTCACCGCCTTAGTAGAAAAATATCAAAAGGGCGTACACGCGCTGGCATGGCAGAAAATTGGTGATTTTCATATCGCACAGGAAATTACACAGGACGCTTTTCTTAGGGCATATCAAAAACTCGGAACTTTGAAAAATCACAAGCTGTTTGGTGGGTGGCTCTATGTTATTGCCACTAACTTGTGTAATGAATGGCTCCGAAAGAAACGCCTACCGATACAATCCTTAGAAACCGTTGATAGCAAAGAGGTGGACCAAGTGGCATATACACAATACGTGGAAGAACAGCGAGAGGCAGATGCTAACGAAATTCGGCGTGAACTGGTTAGAGATTTGCTCAAAAAATTGCCAGAAAGTGAACGAACAGTGATGACGCTCCACTATCTTGGAGAAATGAAGTGTGAATCTATTAGCGAGTTTCTCGGTGTATCCCCAAATACTGTTAGGAGCCGTCTTAGCCGCGCCCGCAACCGATTAAAGAAAGAGGAAACAATGATTAAAGAAAACCTTAGCAGTTTCCAACTGCCAACACAAATGACAGAAAACATTATGAAAGAAATTTCACGACTTAATCCGGTCGCACCTTCAGGAAGTAAACCACTTGTGCCGTTAGCGGTTTCTGCTGCCTCCGCCATTTTTGTTTTATTGCTGATGGGACTTGGCGCACAACGTGTTAGTGATTTTCAAAAGCCGTACAACTTAAACACACAATCAGAACGAACGATTGAAATATCGGAAGCACAACTTGTGATTAATTCTCCCGCAAAACCTGCAGTTAGAAATCAGATCGGACACGTGGATTTATCAGGTGAGAGCAATGGGGTAGGGCAGAAACCTGATGATCCGCTATTCGCTGCAGCGAACGCAGATGAAACTGAGGTGTCAAAGGTAAAACCACAATGGGTTCAAACAAAAGGACCGGAAGGTGGTTCAGTTTCTGGCCTCTTCACAACAACCCGTGGGGACGTGTACGCAGGCACACGACAAGGTCTTTACAGACTCACGGATGATGGTACTGCGTGGAAACTCATAAACAATATGGAAGGTCCGTCGCATATTCCGCTAATTGCAGAGATGAAATGGTGGCCCGTAGTTGAACGTCAGGATACGCTTTATCTTGCTACCAACACAGAGATTTTAGCATCCATAGATAGAGGTGAAACCTGGGAGGCACTCTGTGAGTCTATAGAAGGTCAACCTATCGGCATGGTAATAACTGATGGAATTCCTGGCGCACAAAGCGATTTGACGGTTTATCTTGCTTTCACTGATGGAATATTTCGCACGGATAATTTTGGTAAATCGTGGACCCCACTGCCCGAAGGTCTAAAAGACAAGAAAATTAGTGCAATCGCCGCGATTGAAAATACCGTCTTTGCGGGTACCGATAAAGGACTCTATCGCCTTAATTCAGATACGTGGGCGCAATTGTCTATTGGTCCTAAGGACACACAAGATAAGACACTTGATATCGTGGCGTTAGTAGTTACAGAAAACCATCTCTATGTTGCAGCAAAAATGAAAGGAGTGGCATTTTCTGATGGTCTATTATATAAAGTCGGTTTAGAAAGTATCATCACAACTGTTGTTCCACCTTCTGATAAGCAATTGCCAGGCTGGATAGAATTAAGGGGAAATGAAGGCCAGGGAATCGCTTGGTCCCTTTTTCACTCAACCGACCGTGGTAATTCGTGGAAATCTATAACTCCGAGGCATGATTCCTCTGACAAGAAACAGCTTCAGAACCGTCGTTCTCCAAAGAAAGAATCACAAGTGAATAAAGTAGCAGACGGTACTTATATAGTATGGATAAAAATGACAAGTCCAATGCTCAAGATTACCGCATCCGGAGAAAAAGTGATGGTGATAGACGGTGAGGATCACTTCTACTCAATTGATGCTGGTGAAACGTGGACATCTTTAGCTGCTGGCGAATTCTACTCAATTGATGCTGGTGAAAAGGTGACAGTTGAAGTTGGAGGTGACAAAATTAGTGGTGCTACCGGGGCAGTAATGTTGAACGAAGCTACTATCTTTAGAAGTGGCACTTACGGGATTCACCGCTCAATTGATAGTGGTGAATCGTGGCATCAATTTAATGCCGGACTTGTGAATACGAATGTCCAACAATTAATTGTTCTTAACGGGACTCTTTACGCGAACACAGAAACTGGACTTGTGTATTCTATTGATGATGGAGAATCATGGATACCCTTTTCCAACGATACGAGTGACTTCACACACATTGAAGTATTCAATGGAGAACTCTATGCCAGTATAGGTAGAAAAGGTACATCTCGTTTTTTGCGATTGTCTTCCGAAGGAAATAGCTTCACAGATATTCCAAGAGTACCCGTTTTGAAAAATGTACTCGGTTTGACAAAGAGCCAATTTTCGCATGAGTGGATTGAGCTTAGTCAAAACGAAAACCAATTTCTAATTGTGGCACATCTTGGAAATTTCTCGGTTACAGACACAGCTTACTACTTAGAATATCAAAACGAACTCTTCAGATGGCGTATTGGATCCCTGAATTGGTACAACATAGGAATATCGGATATAGATAAACCTATTCATATAGACTTAAATTCCAAATTTGTCATTGCCAAGAATTTATGGTTTGCCGTTTCAGGAAAAACTGTTTACGTCGGCAAACGGGATGGACGCCTCATGCAATCGTTTGATGAAGGCGACACTTGGAACGATGTTACCGAAAATCTACCATTTTCTGTTGGACGTTTCAATGCAATAACTTTCGTTGGAAACTCTGTTTATGTGGCAACAGACAAAGGTGTTGCTCGGTCAAGTAATGGCACTGACTGGCAGACGCTCACTGATGCAGAGGGAACACATCTTGTCGTGGTTAAGTTTGCTGTGGATGGTACGACGGTTTACAGCACTGCAAGGCGAAAAGTATATCAACTGCAGGAGGGTTCAGACACTTGGCATCAAGTCACTCCAGAAATTCCGTATCCTGTTTCTTGTCTTGATGTTGATGGGAATACGCTCTATGTTGGCACATTCAGACGGGGTGTGCTACGTTTCGCCCTTGATGAATAGTTTTCACCAACTTGATATACTTCCTTAGTCGTCCTCCACTCTTATATAATTGAGGGGTGTGCATAAATACTCATAACAAAATAGTATATTTTCACACGGAGTTTATTATTGAAATAAAGCGATCATCCG
>JAGWBU010000039.1:0-17815 GCA_021295735.1 Candidatus Poribacteria bacterium
AAAGATAGCTTATTGGACGATTATTTACGACATCAACTCTCAAATCCTTCAATAATCTTCAAGACTGCGTAAGTCCTGCAGAATTTCCATAGACTTTTTAGTCGCGGGGTGAGGAAATATCGCATACACAGCTTTTGCGAACTCTGCCTTATACTCCACATTACCAGGATTTGAAACAACCTTTAACCACGTCTCCATATAGTTTTCAACTTCGGTTGTTTCTCCATATTGTTTCACCATTTCATTTCTAAGTGCATCATAAGACGCTGGGTCGGTTATATCCACCTGATTTGTCTCAATTTCATCTCCTGGCAGGTCATCTGTGAATTCAAAATCTTTCCGTGGATCGCTAAATTGTTTGGCTAATTCCTCAAGTGTGGGTTCTTTCAGCCAATCTTGTTTTTCTGTATTCGATTTTTCTTGCGTAGTGTCAGCCAATTTTTCTTGTTGTGCAGTTTTATCGGGTAACTGATTATTGGGTTTATCGGTTTTCGCGGTTTCTTTTGAAACCTGTGCATTATCTGAAACAGTTTCAGGTTTAGGACTGGGTGACACAAGATAAATTATAAGACAAGCCGCAATAACAAGGCATATCATACCTATCAGTAGTGTATTTCCTTTCATTTTCTCAAATCTCCGTTTGTTTATGTGTCTGTTATTACACACCAGACGCATAAATTTGTTGCATCTATTCAAAAGCTGGATTACATTGTGAGCAGCTTAAAACCCATTCATGCACAGGGTCATGATACACATATACCCATTTAGCACGGTGAGGGTGTTTACCGAACTTTCTGTGCCACCACCCTTCAACATCTGTTCTCCTAGAGATAGGCTCCAGTGTATGCATACGATATTAGTTTCAAGCTCACTGCATTTATACCAGCCCCAGTCTATTATAATCTTGGTAGGTCCCGCATCAGCATTATGCGCGATGAAAAAACAAAACCTACAGACACAAATAGAACTAATGCCATAAATGCGATGGCAGATTGATTTGACTTCCCTGCAACAACAAGTTAAGCTAATGAAATTCGTGAAACAAATTTATTCCCTCCTGCCTTGCCCAATGCGTAGGCAGGATAGGAATGCTGCGGTTACGACTTACACAAAATACTTGAAATGGACACTCCAAATTAGTGTAAATCGCTCCTTATACCAAATTAACAAGATTTATCTTGTTTTATTGGAGTCAGGTGCGGTTAGGAAACCGCATCTACCAGGGAGTGTGCACATATTTTTGGATTTAACTATAATTATACTTGCACGCTAATGTACTGAAGGGTTAGGTGGCAAAACTACTTTTGGTCGTCTTCTGATGGTGGTTGTGGTGCATTAGTTGGAGGTTGACGACCATCTTTCGGAACAAAACGCCCATTTTTTGACGAAGGGACAGGTCGTTTACCGAAGATGTTTTCAAGCTGTTTGGCAAGTTCGGCGTCCTTCTCAGCAAGTCTGCGGAATCCTTCCTCGGGACCATATTCTTGTAAGAGTTTCTCGGCATTCTCAAAACGTGTTGGGCTAAACTGTTCTCGGATTGTTTTTTCAATGCTTTCATCCGTAAAGATTCCCGGTAGTGAAGACATAAACCTTTTCTGGAATTCTGTCTCTAATTCAGCATCACTCATGTTTGCCAATCTTTCAAAATCCCGGAGTGCTCTATCAAAATCTTCCCATTCAGCCTCGGCTGCTGCCCGTTCTGCTTCTACCGCCTCTCGTGCCAATGTCGCGCGGTCTGGTGGCAAGGGGCCTTCAATAGTATCGGGTTGTTGTGTCCATGTGCCCTTCCAACCAATCTCACGAAGAGCTTCCTCAAAACCCTCTGGAAGTTCTACACCTTCTGGCAACGCCCAATTTTCAGGTGGAAGATCCCATTCCCGCACCATTTCACGAGTGACATGAGGTGGTTTTTCTGAAAGCACGTTGTAATTTTCATCAAGATAGATGACTTCCCACCCTTCAGGATGTTCCCCGCGATACATGAGATCAAAATGTTGTTTTGTCGTCAATGGCTGCCCCCATCTCTTCATCACATCAGGCACATTAGGGTCTCTATAAACGTAGAGGCGATTCTTTTTTGTCGGAAGAAAGACATCCGGAGCATCATCAAAGAAGATAGCACCGTTAACTTCTGGATCGGCTTCTTGAGCAAGCTCAAATTGTTGTTGTGCCCACAATTCTCGCTGAATGTAAGCCTTTTTGTAATCCTCAAAATTATCCATTGGTGCAACCCCATATTTGCCGGAAGCCCATTCTTCAGGTTTGTCTTCAACCTCGGCTATCCGATAGCGGGAGTACATCATTAGAGAGTAATCGTGCTGGGTTTTGAAGGTGACTCCCATATTTAAGAGTTCCTGAATCCACTCAGCACGCGGATATGTTTCATCAATGTTACCTGTTGCAGAATAAGCTCCGTTGTACCATGCATCATACGTTTCCATGATCGCTTCAGTGGTCTGCGGTCCCTCATGAATTATATATTTAGGTTTTAGTGCCTCCTTTAAGGCATCAGGGTCTTCAAAAATTACTTCTTTTCCATTTTCGTAATCTTCAATACTCGACACTTGTGGTGGGGTGTCGTATTTTTTTCTGAGTCGTTTAGCCATTTCCACGCTTTCCGGATAGGTTTGCCTCCACAGAAAATCTCTATCTGTGAATAATTCAGGTAACTCTGTCATAAACATGTGAACAACTAATTCTGTTCGTTTATCAATCCATTCATCCCAAGGATCGTCGTATCTTTTTTTTTGTGTATCTCCCAGTTTAGGAACGCCAGCGACACCTCGTTCTGACCTACGGGTAATATCATTGGAATCATCTTTCGAACGATTTTCGGACTTTTGTTTTAGGGGTGATCGGAGAAAAAATAACAGAGTGATGCCTAAAATTATGAGTGCTGAGATGACAATATGTAGTTTTTTTACATTCATATTTCTACTCCTATTTTTAAAATTTATTTAAAGGATAGAATGTAATTCATTCTGCCCGCGACAATGCACGGACAAAATGAATTACACAAAGCACTACCAATTAGTGTATATGATTAGGTTCGTAACTGGTGCTGTGACCGAAGGGTTGTCCTTCAAACGTACCACACACGCCGGAGGACTTGGAAACATCTTCGCCTCCCCCAACGTTAGCATCTCTACCAGTGTAAAATTCTTCTTCTTTATATAACTTACTAATAATCTGCTGTTCACCAAATTCGACTTTCAAAGATATCGTTAACTTTATCTTTTTGATAACTATTCCACCTATTGTTATCTCAACTTTTTTACCATTTAGGACAAAGTCTGCCATTACGACCTTCAGTCTTGCTTTGAGAACCCCATCATCCACGGGAGAAGCGTCAAACCAGTTGAACGGATTAAACGACAAATAACCATCTCTCTCAGCCCAGGCTCTTCCCCAACCAGTATAGTTATAATTAACTGCCGCTTGAGGGTCCCCTGCACTTGTAATATTTGGACTTATGTCTGCACATGCCCCACTTGCTGTTGACCAAGAGTTTGCACTGACAGTCCAACCCGCATCATCATGTATATAAGTATTCCCATCATGGTGATGAAGAGTTGCATCCAGGTTGAGTACCAACCCAATAATGGAAAAAACGCACAAGCATGTGAGTGTAAGTATTATCGTAATTTTTTGAAATTTCATGAAATTTAGTCTCCTTTTGACTTCCTTGCAATAGCAAGTGAACTATAGTAAATGGAGAAATCCTAACCTGCAAACACCCATTGCTACAATCTGATGGTAGTGCAAGTTAGTATATATTCTCCTATTGTATTCGTCAAACAAAATTAATCTCCTCCTGCCTCACACAGGCGTAGGCAGGAATGCTACAGTGTAAACATAAAAACCCGCGACGAGATGTTCCGTCCGAAACAAAACGCGCAGGCGCGAAAATATCGCAGATTTAAGACCCGAGATACGACCTTGTAATATCCAATAATTAACGAATGTGAAATAGGGGTGGGTAAACACTGTGAAATGAGAATAAACACCGAACCAGAGAGCAGCATCAATAGCCAAACTCTGCTCAGGTCGCTGCATCTGGCATAACTGCTTTATAAATTGGAATGGTGTTCGTTGTCGATTCCTCATTTTAGTCCCTTTGTAGAAACGAAAAACAAACTAACGATGGTAGAATTTTCTCGGTTTTAGATTATGCTTACAAAAATTTAATCTGAATTCTGAATAATCTCAACTTTTTGGAATTCGCAAAATTTTTAGGGATTTATACAATCTCCAATCAATAGTGGACACACATATTTAATTCTTGTCAAATTATTTTTATGATTATGCACGTAAAAACGAAATTTTTTTCAAGCTTTTCTTCAGATTTATCAGGGTTATTTAGTTTTCGGATTTTCTAGCATTTTTTTATCACGAACGTTAATATGTTATAGTAGTATTATAGGTCGGGTTTCGCTTGCGAAACCCGACCTACGAAATAAACTTTTTGTGATATTGATCAACTGACATTTCTTAAAACTAAATAGCCCTGCAGATTTATTTTAAATTAACACAAAATTAAGGAACACAAGAGCCATGTGAGCAAAATTACGCCACACGAAAACGAAAATACGGTATAATCTAACCATTAGATATAGGTTTTATTATAGATTGAGGAAGATTATGAATATCATTCATATTATTTCAGATACATTTAGACGAGATAACTTAGAAATTTTTGGTGGCAAGGGTTATAGTCCCGCACTGAACGCCTTCGCTGAAAAGTGCGTTGTTTTTGACAAAGCCTACGTTTGTAGCTACCCAACTGTACCAATCCGTGGTGATTTGGTAACTGGCGAAGTAGGTATCTGTCGTCGGGGATGGGAACCGCTTCAACGCAATGTGCCTGTTATCGCAAACGATCTCACAAAAGCTGGTGTTGTCAGCATGATGATTGCGGATACGCCGCATCATCTCAACAACGGATTCCTTTACAACCGAGGATTTACAGGATGGAAATGGATTCGTGGGCAGGAAAGCGATCTTTTGGAAACCCATCCTTATGACTTTGACACAGAAGAAGGACTGCGCTATCGTGAACACACACGGCCACATCCGAACAAGTTGCCAGCGGGACTCTTCAACCACCTTAAAAATAGCGACTCTCGCCAGAATGAAGGAGGGACCTTTGTTGCACAAACGGTGCAAACTGCCTGTGACTGGCTGGAACGCAACTATCAACACGAAAATTTTTATTTAATGGTAGATACCTTTGACCCGCATGAACCGTGGGATGTGCCTGATTGGTATATTAAAAGGTTTGACCCAGATGATTACGACGGGCCTGAACCCATCTATCCAACCTATGGCCCAAATAATATGGACGAACGCACAACGCAACGCCTCAATGCATTATACCGTGCCGAAGCGTGTCTTGTAGACAATTGGATTGGACATCTGCTGCGAAAAATTGACTATATGGGGTTGATGGAAAGGACGATGATCATTTTCATGGCAGACCACGGCTTTCTGTTGGGTGAACATGGTCTCATTGCGAAAAACCTCGGTATGTATGAGGAAATTGTGCATATACCGCTGCTTATTTATTATCCTGAGGTTACACCTCGCCGGACAGACGCGCTTGCCAGTATTATTGACATTCCCGCAACTGTAGTTGACGTTTTCAGTGCAGAACGCAGCAAACAGGTTGAAGGTAAAAGCCTGCTGCCAATCGTCATGGGAGAAACCGACACGGGTAGAGATTATGCGGTTACACACGGCGCATGGGGTGGCGGATGGAGTCCTGATGGTGGAAGCCCACATGGAAGTGTTACGGATGGCACATGGTCACTGCTCTTAGAAAATAAGGGTGCGCCGCAACATCTGTTTCACCTTCCCTCCGATCCAGAACAGATGAAGAATCGGTTTGAATCGGATACAGACGAAGCACGCCGACTCTATCAAGCGTTTTTGGAATTTTTGGGACAACACGGTGGTCCAGAAGCAATGGTTGAACAGTTTCAGAATAGATGGCCTATTTGAATTTTTGATTTGACTTGAGGTTATCTCATAAATCATTTGTAGGGCGAGGTCCCCGTGCCTCGCCATCTCCCATAAACGCAAACAGCGGGCGGGCACAGGGACCCGCCCCTACGCTGAAGGGAATTCTTTGTCAGGTAACCGTGTTTAACGATTTATGAGATAGACTGTAATTTCTTTACGCAAAAACAGGATTCTGATGTAGCGTAGATAGGACCTAATGAATACACGGAATTTAGTTGCTGAATTTATCGGCACGTTTGCGCTGATTTTTATCGGCGCAGGATCGGTGGTTATCAATCCAGGTAATTTAGTTGCAGTTGCTCTTGCATTTGGTTCGGTCGTTGTGGGATTTATTTATGCGTATGGACATATTTCAGGGACGCATATCAATCCTGCAGTAACGCTGGCACTCCTGATAGCTGGAGAAATCGAATTTACTGCAGCAATCGGTTACTGGATTGTTCAATTTGCAGGTGGTATTTTGGGTGCGTATGTTCTCAAAGGTGTGCTGCCGATAAACGGTGATTTGGGGGTAACTATTTTAGCTACCAATGTGACACCGATAAATGGACTGATAGTTGAAATTGTCCTAACATTCTTCCTCGTTAATACGATTTTCAATACTGCTGTAAGTGGAAAGGCAGGAAACTTTGCTGGACTCGCCATTGGGTTAACTTTAGTGTTTTGCATCCTGATGGGCGGTCCGTTGACACGTGCGTCCCTCAATCCTGCACGGACGTTGGGACCTGCTATCGCAGCGGGTGCTGAGCATGCCCAGTGGGGTAACATCTGGCTTTATTTTGTCGGACCGTTTATAGGCGCAGTACTCGCAGCACTTCTGTATATTGGTGTTTTGAAAGATAAAGGAACTGGAACTGAGTAGTTGGTAATTTATAGTAGATTTTACAATTAACTTTTATGTTATTCAGCGCGCTGACAAAGCACCAATCCAATGCTGAATGTGCGGACGACACGCGGAGCGTGCCTACTACCATGTGTAAATATATTTTTATATTTCACTATAAATAAAAACAGGCTGATGCTTTTAAGCATTAGCCTTACTTTTTTACCATTGCGAGGCACAGGGACCTCGCACTACAATATGGCGGATTAAGCCTCAACGTTGATCGGAATTTCCGTTGGTTTTGCCTCTTCCGTTTTCGGAATCTCAATTGTTAAAACACCATCCTTGAATTCGGCTTTTATACCATCAGCTTTCGCATTTGGTGGAAGTGGGAGAACACGTTTAAAACTCCCATATCGCAGTTCCGACCGGCGTGGGTGTTGCGTTTCGTCTGTCTGCTTCCGCTCCTTTTTTCCTTTTACCTTTAATAGATTGTCAGTTACAGAAACAGTGACATCGTTTTGTGAAACGCCAGGGAGTTCAACTAACACTTCATACCTATCTTCAGAAACAGAAAACTCAATGGGTGGCCGCCAATTGGATTTTCCTCTTTTCGTTTTTCCCTCACGATACGCGAACCTTCTGTCAAAAACGTGCCTCATCCGATTGTGATGTAGGAAAATATCTCGCATTGGATGATGTGGTCTGAAGTTTGCTTGTGCTGAGCGGCGAAGATTTCTCCTCCCTCTCGGGGGTTGATGTCCCCAATTTCCGCGTGCTACGGGTGGTCGGTGTCGTCGTGGACTTCTTGCTTGTGATGGTTCTTGCCTTCCTTCTTCAGGATGTGGCGAATGGTGGCGGCGTTGTCTCCTTCCCCGTCTGGGGCCTCTTCCCTGTGCGGACTGATGTTGACGTGGTCCTTTAGAACCACCTCTGGGACCATGTTGCGGTCTATTTCTCATTTCAATTCTCCTTTTTCTGATCTTGTATTCTAATTATTTTCTTTTTCACTGTATTTGACCACTACACTTATGAAATTGTTCGGTATAAGCGATGCAAGGTTAACAGGGCAGGCACAATTAATTGTACCTGCCCTGCTGTTTTGGAATTATTTTAACTCTCTTGCGGAGCATCCACAGTTGATTCAGCAACGATCGGAATTTCTTTTGGCTTTACCTCTTCCGGTTTTGGGATGGACAACGTCAGGACACCATCTTTGAATTCTGCTTTGATGCTGTCAGCCTCAACTTTTGGTGGAAGTGTAAATCTCCGTTCGAAGCTTCCATAACACCGTTCGACTCGCCGGTAGTCTTTAGAATCGTCAGTTTTTTCCTGTCGTTTTTCTCCTTTTATTGTTAAGAGATCGTCTTTGACAGAAATATGGACATCGTCCTTTGTTACGCCAGGTAGTTCAGTCCGAACTTCAAAACTATCATCCGTTTCGGAAATATCAGCAGATGGTCTCCACTTATATTCTTGTGTCCCAGGTCTTTCAAAAAACGGCGTGAACAGAGAGTTATAGAATTTGAACGGGTTTACTGCTGGTCTGTGTAAGGTCAAATAGGTCATTTTTATTCTCCTTATAGTGTAAGGTTTATCGCCTGTGTTATAGTAGGCATGCGTAATTATGTTGTGTTAAGCATTTGCAGTAATCGGAATTTCAGTTGGTTTTGCCGCTTCCACCTTCGGTATGGTGAGGGTCAAAACCCCGTCTTTGTATCCTGCCTTTATATCAGCAGTTTCAACATTTCTCGGAAGTGTAAAACTTCTTTGGAAACTTCCGTACCGTCTTTCCACTCGGTGATAGTTTTTGTTATCTGTCTCCTTTTCCTGCCGTTTTTCACCTTTGATTGTGAGCAGGTTATCGGTTACTGAGACGTTGACATCGCTTTCCGTAACCCCAGGAAGCTCGGCACGAATTTCAAAGCCGTTTTCCATTTCAGAGATGTCTACTGTGGGCATCCAGGAAGTGGGCTCACCGTTGGTTTCACTTTCCTGAGAAGCGAATAGATCTCCAAAGATTTTTCCCATTTCGTTGTGAAGGTTGAATAGATTTCCTACCGGTCTGCGTGTTGCTAAATGTCTCATTTTTCTTCTCCTTTTGATTTATGTTTTCTGTAAGTATAATGAGCAAGTTCTGTGCCAATTTTTTTAACACAAATTAATAAATATTTACCAACTATATTAACCTAAGTTCCTACGGACAAGATTTCAATCAGCCATACACTATTTTTACTGAAAAACGAGGGTTTTTCGCTGATTCTGGGCGTCTTTTGTTATAAATCGGTGTTAGAAACCCCTTCCACAAGAGCATTCGCCAAATAGGTGGCAACTTGGGTTATAATAGATATAAGCAATTAATTGCCAAACAACAATTTATCCCATCTATAATGAGCGATTATGCCCAAATATAGCTGAACTACTTACGTAGTCCAGTAAAATTCACTATCAAAATTCTCTGTAGGAATTGAGATAAGATTCTTATTTTTTTAGGACAACTATGGAGGTAGCTATATGGAAATCTATCTGCCATATTGACATATCCGTGCCATTTTGAAACGGTGTATATGCCAAAAAGGCGGAGTTATGATAGTAGTAGAGTTGTGGGTAGATTAGGGTAGGCAGAGAAGGTAGGTTCTATTTATTCTGATCAGAAAGTTGCGCGCGTATCCCTGCAGTGACGGTATGCAACGCGATAGGATTATCATTCAAAAACGGGACAATTAGATCTGCGTATTTTTTACAAGGTTCTGTGTAAATTGGGAAATTAGGGAGTACATCCCGTCGGTACCAACTGATTGCGCTTTCAAGGTTTCCGCTGCGTGTGCCGACATCGCGGAGCATTCGCCGCATCACACGTTCATGTGCATCAACATCCAAGAAAAGTTTGACATCTATTAACTCACGGAGTTGCTGATTCCAATAGATAAGATGTCCCTCCACAATTACAACATCGCTTGATTCTATAATTTTCTTTTTATCACCGCGTTGTGCTGCACGTGTTCCGGGGGCAGGCGTTTCTATAGGCTTTCGCAAGCGGAGTTTTTCAACATCTGCAATAAGCACATCCCAACACACTGCATCAGGATGATTCGCGGTTACCACTTTTTCGCGCTCTTCAGGCGAATATTCTGACCAATCCCGAAAATAGGAGTCTTGGTGTAACGTGACAGGCGAAAATTCAGCGAGTTGGTCTGCTAAAGCAGTGGCGAACGTTGTTTTTCCAGAAGCTGAACCACCCATAATGCCAACGGTAATTGGTCTAAACATATTATTTTTTGCCATTATTCCATGCTATCATTAAGATTTGTTTTCACCAGAAACAAAAATAGGATAACATAAATCAGGGTTATTGTCAAACTTTGAATCATTTGACTTCAGCAGGCTTTTTATGTTATCCTATTAATTAAACGAAGGATTTGTAAGGTCAGCTGAACTGTAGCATGGGACCATACCCGATATCGTAGTTATCTTGGAGAAAAAGTATGTTTTGGGAAAAGATTGAATCGCAATTTAAAGTCGCCGCTGCACACCAATTTTTACTACACTTTAATGTTAATGATTTACTACACGACGAACTCTATGGCTATTTACCGGCCTTGGACTACCTGATGGAACAACTAAACGCACTCGGGTGCCGTCTGGTTATGGGGTACAACGCAACACGAGGAATTATGTGGGCCAATGCAGGCAAATGGTTGGAAACGCAGAAAATTTTAGGGCTTATTCCTAAAGATCAAGGACTTCCAGAATACACAGAGGTGCGAAAAAGGATTAATACCCAACTCTCTTACCATAAGCTTCATGAAGACCCATTTCTTAAGATTGATCCATTACCTACAAAAGATCTGGCAAATAAGTTACATAATCTGCTGAATCAAGACAGAGCCAGAGTGGGCTTGATTATCAGTAATCTTGAACAGATCGCCCCAAACGATCCTATGTTTGACACAGGGGCAAAAGACAACCTACAATTCTTCTTCCATCAACTCCAAAATTGGGCATCAGACTTGGAAATTCGTAGAAAAAAACATATTATCTTACTTCTCACACAAAATACTTACGATATTCATCCGCATTTTCTTGTGAATCAAGAAATACCTATTGTGGAGGTGCCGTTTCCAGATTATGATGAGCGTTTGAAGTTTATTGAACATTTAAGCACAATCCCGCAAGAAATTTTACAAGATGATTCTCCAGATGCAAGAGTGCAAGTGCAATTAAAGCTTGGTAATGACCGCGAAAAGCAGACCTTAGCAAGAGACACAGCTGGCTTAAATCTATTTGCTATTCACGATTTGGTGCGGCACGCAGCCTCTTTAAAACAGAAAATAGAAGGGCCAATGCTTGCAAACTATCGGTATGAGAGCGTCAAAACATTTAGCCATGGAATTATTGAAGTAAATCAACCACTTACAAATCCGCAACAGCATTGGTCAAACCATGTAACAAGGGTCATCCAAGATATTGTAGGTGGTTTAAAAGAACAGGATATGAGACGAGTGCCACGGGGAGTTCTTTTGCTTGGTCCCACCGGCAATGGAAACATCTATGCAGCGCGTATGTTAGCTGGACAGACAAATATGGCATTTGTGCGACTTCGTTATGCGAGTCAGATAAGCGAAGTAACAATAAACATTAATGATAACGGTAATAGTTATGATAGAAACTTGAATTCTGCTATCAACTTTATTCGCGGGCTTGCGCCTGTCGTTGTGTTTATGGACGAAATTGAGCAGGCTTCCCCGCATACAAGCATGAATATAGGAAACTTAGAACGCACCTTTCCTGCTCTTCTTACGAATGCTATTAGCGATGCTTCCTTGCATGGGAAGGTGATATGGGTTGGCACCTCAAACCGTCCCGATTTGATACCGCCTATTTTCCGACGTCCTGAGATATTTAGTCATAAATTAGTGCTTCTGCCACCTATGCGGGAGAGCCGAGGGGGTATTTTGCAGTTTTTCTGCCGACTCCACACACAGGAAAAAATTAATTTCCAAGAAATTGCGAGAGATGAAAAACTACGTGGTGTAAGTGTCAACGATCTAAATATAATTGCACAACGTAGCCACAACGTTGCAAAACGCAAGAATCGCAATACTTTCACAGAAGAAGATTTACGCGAGGTGATATCAGATTTTATGCCGGACTATTCTCCGGAGATGCGATTGTTTATGGTGTTGTTGGCGTTACAGGAGGCGAATTCCCGCGCAATGATACCAGATAGATTGCCGCCGCCATATCAAGAGTTTGTGAATGAAGATCGGATTGACAAGACAAAGATAAACGCACGTTTGATGGAACTTGGTAAAGAACTGGGATTGACTGCTTGAAATTTAAGTAGGGTTCTGGAGAATTTAGTTCTGTTATAAACATAACGCTCCTGTTGTAAATCAACAGGAGCGTTATTCCACTTGCTTGAATAGCCCTTATTTAGTCAGGTGACTAAATTTTGTAAAATTGTAAGGGGGCATATTCTTCACAGTGTGTTACTCTTCTTCGTAGCGGTTTTGATAGCGCTGTCCACCGCCGCCACCACCACCGGAACGTCGTTCACGTGGACGGGCGGGATTGACTTTCAACGGGCGTCCCTGGATCTCTTGACCATCAAGAGCTTCAATTGCTCGTTCACCATCTTCTTGATTTTCCATTTCAACGAATCCATAACCTTTGGAGCGGCCATCATAACGGTCGCGTATAATTGTTACCGAACTAAGTGGTCCATGCGGTTCAAATAGTTCTTCCAAGTCAGTTTCTGTCGCTGCATAGGGCACATTGCCAACGTAGATGTTCATCTCGTTTCTCCTTTTGAAATTGAAATAAACGGGAATGTGAGAAAACTGAGTACTGTCAGCATGTTGTTCTATAGGCAGGCATTTGGCAGTGCTAAGATTGGCAAAAATGAACTCGGATTCTCATCAATCTTCTTCGGAAGCCGCTTCACAATCTAACTGAATGCTCCTGGTTCCAAACTGTAAAACTGTCAAAATACTACACATAATCTGGTTCGCAGACACCATCACATTTCCCAAACGTTAATATGATACTACAAATTATTAAATTTGTCAAATTTGATTTACAATTCAATTCTATTTCAGTAATAGTTGATATTTTTGCCAATTAAGATACAATGTTTTTGTTTACGCAAAATAAGATGTTATGATTTTAAATGAGGTGAAAAAATGAAAAAGTACATTGTTGCCATACTCACAATTTCTGTATTAATAATCAGTGCTAATTTTGCACATGCACTTAATCAAGATGTATACCATATCCATGCCTATGATGCCAATGGAAACTGGATGTATAGTTGGACAGAGAAGCATCATGCAACTGATGAGGAAATGACACAGCGCTCTGTCTATCATGTATACAGAATAACAGACGATGACGGAGTTACTCATGAATTGTGGTATAGTGCTGTCTATATGGACTTGGAAGACGATGGTGGATGGATAATTACTGGCGGATGGATATTGTCACTTCAAGACTTTGTAGATTTCTTTTTAGATAATATTAATTAGCATTAGAAATTTGCTGTTTATTTATGTATTACAACCTATCAGTGCCTTAATATTTATTCTGAAGCACTGATAGGTTGTAATCGATAGTTTTATCAACTCTCAGTTTAGGAAATATACTATGGAACCAAGATACACACACTGGAAAATCGTTACTATCTTTATCTTGATGTTAATCTTGATATTAACCAATAGCTCAGAAGCAGTGATCGTCTTCAACGCGACTCCTACTGGAAAAAGTGACATTTACGTTATGAACGATAACGGAGGGAATGTCCGACAACTGACAAAAACACCGCTTTCGGAGTACAAACCACGCTTGTCGCCAGATAGGAAATACATTCTCTTTACGCGTAAGCTGAGTCCGAAGTCTGATATTTTTATTATGGATGCCGATGGTAGCAATGAACGTCGTCTAACCCATCATCGCCCTAACGACACAGATCCTTGCTGGTCGCCTGATGGCAAACAGATTGCGTTTACAAGCACTATAGATGGAGCGCCGAACATCCATATCATGAAACTTGCGACTGGCAACATTAGACAACTAACAAAAAGCAATGGCGGTAAGACATCTGCATCCATGCCGAGTTGGTCCCCAGATGGACAGCATATTGTCCACCAACAGGTTTTTGGTGATGAAACATATATCTATATCACTGATATAGACGGTAAGGAAACCCGTCCTTTTCTTCACGGACCACAACCACACGTCATTGAAAATGTGCTAATTTCAAGACATCATCCGCTCTGGTCTCCGAATGGCAAACACGTTATGTATTTTGAAGATCGTATGGGACTTGAAGCGAATCGTCCCGTTAGGCTTCCCAGTCACTTGATTGTGGTTAATAAGGGTGGTAGGCTTCCAAAAAAGTTGGATATCCCAAAAGACTGGGTGCTATACTCGGCTTGTTGGGCTGCGAATGGAGCGGAAATTCTTTTCTCTGCTACTGAGGAAGGTTGGGAGATTCCCATAAACATAAAGCAGCTCAATTTTAACATTTATCGCTATCGTCTACTTGATGGGAAGATAACACAAATAGCAAATACGCCTACCAATGAACTTGATCCGCATTGGGTGCAGGGTACGCTTTCTGTTTCTCCAGAGGGTAAATTGAATGTGCAATGGGGAGAGATAAAAGAGGAAGAGTAAATTGGGTTTGGCTTCTTACAAGTACATAAACAGGCGAGGTTGGGAAACCTCGCCTACCCGGACGTTTTGGTTCTTATGTGAACTTCAAACACAGGGAATGTAAGAGGCGCAATGAATTGCGCGACTACAAACGCCAATAACCTAATGTAATGCATTTAGATTTTACTATAATTCACTATTTCGCGTCCATCCAATTATCCCCGATACCTGTTTCCGTGCGAAGTGGCACACGCAGTGTCAATGCGTTTTCCATTTCTTCTGATACAATTGCAGCTTGTGCTTCTGCCAATTCATTCGGTACTTCAAGAATAAGTTCATCATGGATTTGCAATAACATCTTCAAAGGCAACTGATCTTTGTCAATTCTGTGTTGGACTTTGACCATAGCGGCTTTTATCAAATCTGCTGCAGTGCCTTGAATAACAGTGTTAATAGCTAACCGTTCCCCCAAACTTTGCCTGCTCTGGGAATGTTCAAAGATTTCAGGGATAGCACGGCGCCGACCCGTTAATGTAGCGACATAACCTTGCTCTAATGCTTGTTGAACGCAGTTTTGGAAAAACACGTTGATACCCGGAAACCGTTCTTTGTAATTTGTAATCAATTCCCTCGCTTCATCTATATTCATCCCCTGAATTCTGCGTGCTAATCCTGAGGGTGAAACACCGTAGATGATACCAAAATTGACGATCTTTGCTTTGTCTCTGAGTTCGCGGGATACGTCTTCTGGCGGCACCTTAAATACTTCTGATGCAACCGATGTATGAATATCTAAATCTTGTGTGAATATCTCCGTCAGTTTCGGATCTTCGCTGAAATGTGCCAGCACACGAAGCTCAATCTGCGAATAATCTGCACAGATTAACTTATGCCCATCCGGTGCTATAAATGCGCGTCGCAACTGACGTCCGATTTCTGATCGGACGGGAATATTCTGTAGATTTGGACTGTCAGATTTTAATCTGCCGGTGGCTGTCGTCAATTGATAGAGGTGTGTGTGTATCCGTTTTGTCTGTTCATCAACTGAATGGCGCAGCTGCCCAAGATAGGTGCTTTGTAGATTACGGCATTGACGATATTCAATAATTAGACGCGGTACACACGTTTTCGGATTATTTATGTCCTCTTGTGCAGCAAGTGCTTCAAGAACATTTACATCGGTTGAATTTTTCCCAGTTTTGGTGCGTCTGACGGGTTTGAAACCGATGTCATCAAACAATATTTCTGCCAACCTGCTTGGTGAATCTATATTAAACGAGTACCCAACTAAGTCGTGTATCTCTTTTTCGCGTTCATTCACGAGTTTTTCCACCACGCTGGTCTGCCTTTTCAATTCCTCAGTATCACATACGATACCGTTAAACTCCATCAAGGCAAGCACTGGACCCAGCGGGGATTCTATTTCTCTAACCAATTCATCGGTTTCGGTTTCCTCAAGTTTCGGTTTGAAATAGTGGTAGAGTTGAAGGACAATATCAGTATCCTCTGAAGCGTATTTTGTTACCACCTCAAAGGGAATTTTATCTATTGATGTGGAATCTTCATCACCAATCAAGTCTGAAATCGGAATCATCTTATGGTTTAAGTGCAGTAGTGCGAGATTATCCAGATTATGTGAGGGTTGCCTTGGATCTACAAGTTGGCTTGCCAACATTGTATCAAAAACAACGCCGTTCAGTTGAACACCGTGCCGAATAAAGATACTTGCATCAAATTTCAGGTTGTGCCCACATTTTGGCAATTCCGGGTTTTCCAAAATCGGTTTGAGTTTGGAAATAACCGTCTGTTGATCTAAATGTTTTTCAGGATTAGATGAGCGGATAGGTACATAGACCCCTTGCTTCGGTTCCCATGAAAAACTTATACCGCACAAGGCAGAATTACGATACAAGCCATCTGTTTCTGTATCTACAGCGATAATCGGTTGTGTTTCAAGCGTTTCAACAAGGGATGCCAATTGCGCTTCCGTAGTAATAGCAGTGTAGTCGCCAGATTCTGCAGTTGTGTAATTTCCTTCTTCCAAGATGGCTTCTTTTTCCTGCTCCATCGCCTCCAATCGTTCTTTTCTGGTGGTTTGAACATCAGTTTTGACTTGATCGGATGTCGTGTTTCCTGCAGCAAGATCAGCGACAGGTTTTTGGTAACGTTTGAGTTCCAGTTGTTCAAACAAAGGATTGATTATGCTGAGATCGGGCGGTTTGATGCGTGCTTGTTCCAGCGAGAAATCCAGTTCTGCATCACGCTTAAGTGTTACGAGTTGTTGGGAAAGTGAAATATATTCTTGTGCTTTCTCTAAATTCTCACGCCGCTTGCCCTTAATCTGGTCTATATTCGCGTAGATATTCTCAAGTGAACCAAACTCTTGGATCAACTTAGCAGCAGTTTTCAAACCGATTCCTTCAACCCCGGGCACATTGTCGGATGTGTCTCCCATTAAGGCGAGCGTATCAATAACCTGATCAGGCGTAATTCCTTTATCTTCCATAAGCGACGCAACATCAATTGTTTTTTCCTTGCGGATGTCAAACATTGTAACTCGGTCGCAGAGCAATTGCTCAAGGTCTTTGTCTTTAGAGATAATGCGGACATGGACATCTTGTGTATCAGGTGAATCCAATATGAATTGTACAACAGAGGCAATAATATCGTCTGCTTCAAGTTCCGGTTTACCCATCACAGGAATTTGAAAAGTTTCAAGTATCTGTTGAATGCGGGGGATCTGTGTAACAAGGTCGTCTGGTGGCGTCCTACGATGCCCTTTGTATTCCTCGTACATTTCGTTTCGGAAGGTGTCGCCAGGCATATCAATAGCAGCGACAACATATTGGGCTTTGTAATCGGATAATAGCTTGATAAGCGTCCCAACAAAGCCGAATATAGCATTGGTAGGTTCGCCTGTAACAGAACTCACCAATCTGGTTTGAATAGCATAATAGGATCGAAAAATCTCAGCAAGTGTATCAATAATATAGAGCGTTTTTGGATTCTCGTTTGGTGTCATAAAATGTTTCCTTATGATTTATAGCAAAATTAAAACAAGTGGACTTCTACACTATAAATTAAAACGAAAAAACTTGTATTCTATTTCATTATAGTGGATTTTACAATTAACTGGACATTGTCACTTGGCACGGACAAAGTGTTCTACAGTTTTATGGTGAAACCCATAATTATTTTTATACTTTGGTTCATGTGTGAACTTCAAACACACCATGAATGTCCGAGGCGACAAGTCATGGTGAATACCATACGCGTATTCGCCCAAGTGCGCTTGGCGTTGATTTGGCAATGAAT
>JAGWBU010000039.1:17899-23226 GCA_021295735.1 Candidatus Poribacteria bacterium
AATCGTAGGGGCGGGTCTCTGTGCCCGCCCTTACCATCGGCAGTGAAAACAATACAATTCTCGTTAATTTGGTATTAGTCATTCAGCGGGTATGAATGCCTTATGGCATTCCCCGTATGGCATTCACATTAAACGCAGCAAACCTATAAAGAACTGTCCAAGTAATTTTAGATTTCACTATAATCAATAGAGCCATTCAGTTTTAGATTTTTCTTAACATTTTAGCATGGTCGCGAGCTGGAGCTCGTTCCTACAGGAAGAGGTTTTCGGTAGAAGAAAGAAATTACTGGAGAATTGAATGGCTCTGATGAGTCAAGATTTTGGATAATGCCATTTTCGTAGAGAATCAGATGCAGACAATCCTGCTTCTTGACCGAGGGCGAAGGCAGTCGCAATCAGGTTTCGCTCCCCAGAGATAATGTCTCCTGCAGCAAAAAGACCGGGAATCGGTTCACCGTTACTGTCTAACATCTGCATGTCCTCGTTGGCAATAATCAAACCCTCTTCATCTTTTTGGTAGTCCCATCCATCCAAAAACTTAGTATTGGGAATTAAGCCTTCATCGACGAGGAAACCGTGAAAATATAACTCACTCCCATCAATCATCTCAAAACCGAGGAGATCAGTTTTTTCACCGATATGCCGCTTTATCTTTGTTTCAATAATATGGATGTTTCGCTCTTTAATCTGTTTGAGAATCGGAGGTGACATCCCGTGAGGTCGTCCATTTGTGAGGATAGTGATTTTATCAGTAAAATCTTGTGCCCCTATCGCTGCTTCATAGATATAGTCACCCACGCCGAGGAGGGCAAGATGTTCATTCACGTGCAAATGTCCATCGCAGCGGATGCAGACGTGCCAACCTTTCTTATTGCCAGCATAGCGAAACACGGTGGCGTACTGTTTATATAACCGTTTAGCATCGGCTTGAAACTCAATGTCGGGCCACTTATCGTCAAACCCCGAAGCAATAACGACGGTGCGAGATTTGAAATGTTCTATCTGCAGCGGGGAATCTTTCTTAAGAGTTGCTGTTGATGCCTCCAGTTCAAAAATACCGTTGTTTCGTGTTAGGCGGGTGAGGAGACCGTCCTTGATTTCAATGCCTGTTTTTCGGTGTTCTTCACCGAGCATGAACTGGACGACAGGGCGACTTTTCATCCACTTCATGAGTTCTTTGGCAAAGTGCGGTCCAATAATGCCGGGAAAAACCGGGGCATCCTCAATTTCAACCGACTTTGACCAATATGCTCTACCACGACTGAAACTTACCTTGCCGGAATGTAGCACCAACACATGCCGCATCTGGTGGCTTGCGGAAACCGCTGCTTGTGTGCCGGCAGGTCCGGCACCGATTACTGCCACATCGTAAATTGTTTCTACCATTTTTTGTTTCCCCTGAAACATTGCGTGTCAAAAATATGAATTGTCCAACTATAAAAACTACAATTTTGTTTACAATCCGTATTTTTTCCACCGTTCATTGACGAGTTCAATAATTTCGTCAGACATCTGAATTTCTGGGGGCCATTCTCGGTGGTAACCTTCTTCTTCCCATTTCGTTGTGGCATCAATACCCATTTTTGATCCAGCACCGATAAGGGGTGCAGCGTGGTCAAGCACATCAACGGGACCCTCAACGATAGTAACATCACGTTTCGGATCAACATTGCTTCCGACATAAAAAAGGACTTCCTCTACATTTTGAACATCAACGTCTTTGTCAACGACAATAATAATTTTGCTGAACATCAGTTGCCCAAGTCCCCAAAAACTGTGCATAATCTTTTTAGCTTGGAAAGGATAACGTTTGTCTATTGAAATCAGGGCGAAGTTGTGAAATACACCAAATAGAGGCAGGTTCATATCAACAAGTTCAGGAAGTTGCGTTTTAATCAACGGCATAAAGATACGTTCGGTAGCCTTGCCCATATAGCAATCTTCCATCGGCGGTTTGCCGACAATGATGGTTTGGTAGATCGGGTCTTTGCGGTGGGTAATAGCAGAGATACGGAAAACAGGATATTCCTCGGGCATGGAATAGAAGCCTGTATGGTCCCCAAACGGCCCTTCAATACAGGTTTCATCCGGTTCAATGAAACCTTCAATGATAATATCTGCATCGGCAGGCACCATCATATCAATCGTTTTTGCTGCCACCATCTCAACATTGGATTTTCGGAGGAATCCGGCAAACAGCAATTCATCAATCCCTGATGGAAGTGGTGCTGTGCCGATATAAGACATAATAGGGTCTCCGCCAATAGCAATTGCCACGGGCATCTGTTCCCCTGCTTGTTTATATTCCCGATGATGTGCTGCGCCATCGTGGTGAATCTGCCAATGCATGGCTAACGCATAAGGATTTAATTTCTGTAACCGATAGGTCCCAACGTTCCGTTGTCCAGTGTGTAAACTGTGCGTAAACACTTGTGGTAATGTGATATATCTGTCGGCATCCATCGGCCAACATTTTATGAGTGGCAGCCTGTCCAATGAAGCGTCTTCGCCTGTTAGGACAACCTCTTGCGATGCGCCGCGTTTGACGGTTTTTGGTGGGAAGTTGGTGAGTTGTGATAGGATTCGGAGGATTTTGACTTTATCCAGAAGTGACTCAGGCGGACCTATTTTTATCATGCCTTCAATTTCGTAGGCAATGCGTGAAAGGTCATCTACACCGAGTGCCATTGCCATTCGCGTATAAGACCCGTAGGTATTGATGAGTAGTGGCATCTCACTACCTTCGACGTTTTCAAACAGCAGTGCTGGCCCACCTGCTTTGCTAATGCGGTCAGTGATTTCACTTATTTCAAGGTCGGGTGATACCTCTGTTTTAATACGTTTAAGTTCGCCTGCTCTATCAAGTGCCTTTACGAAATCTCTGAGACTGGAATATGCCATTTTTCAACCTTATGAAAGATATTTCACGGTCTATTTTATCACAAGGCTGGGTGAAATGCAACGACTTCTAACACCATGGGTGTGTAAATATTTTGGCATTAACCATGTCATTTTCTTGTTGGAGGGCTTCGTCCGCCCGATAAATCCAAATCAACGCCTCATGCGCGTATGGCATTCACATTAAACACCGCTAACCTTAAGAAAATGTCCAGGTGTTTTTAGATTTTACTGTAATCTGAAAGTATCGAGCTGGACACCTGTTCTTACAGAAGATAGGCATTTAACAAACGATTGAAAATATGGAGAACTAAATGACCTGTGAAATTGAGTATGTAAAATTGCCATGAAGAATTACGGAGACTGTGTGTCGGACATGAATGTGCGGATTCGAGGTCATACTCATTATTTATCTTCTTTCCTCTATGACAAGCACTTGATTCGGCTTAACGTTTTTAAAGGTTTCAATATGTCCACAAACCCAGTGAACTGTAACTGAGCCAACCTGCTTGATATCTCCTAATCCGAAGTGTAGGCGTAAGTCGTTCTGACTAAGATAACCCGATCCGCTTTTGACCTCTCTTATTTGTGACGATTTACCTGCCGTAACAGTCACACGTGCCCCAATCGCATCACGCGTACAATGTGTGCCAACCAACTTTAGACTTAACCAATTCCCAAAATTACCGCCATCATTCCGTAAAACGGTAGGACTATCTTTCAAATTAGCGACAACTATATCTATGTCGCCATCATTATCAATATCTCCGAACGCTGCACCGCGACTTACCTTTGGTGGCACATTGACTTCAGCTATTTCAAAGATGGTACCCCGATTGTTCCAAAAAAGTTGATTTACTTGGGCATACGTTCCAACTGGATCAATCTCCGCGATATTGTCATCAAGGTGACCGTTAGCGACGAACAGATCAAGCCAACCATCATTGTTAAAATCCACAAAATCGACACCCCATGCCAAATAGGGCAAACTCTTTTCACCTATTCCTGTGGCGAAGCTAAGATCGTTGAAAAACCCGTTTTGTGAGTTATGATACATGTTATTCACTTGGTCTTGAAAGTTAGTTATAACGATATCCAAAAAACCATCGTTGTCAAAATCACCGAGGTTAGCACCCATGCCGCTAAAGGCGCGTCCATCTTCACTCAAGGCAACCCCTGCGAAAAGTGCATCTTCAGTAAATGTTCCGTTGCCATTGTTTAGATAGAGAAGATTGGGAGTGGTATCATTTGCAACAAAGATGTCAATGGCACCATCATTATCAACGTCACCGCAAACAACACCCAATCCTTTGCCAGGTAATGCAGTAATCCCTGCTTTTTTTGTCACATCAGTAAATGTTCCGTTGCCGTTGTTATGGTAAAGTCTATCTGATTCACCTTCAAGGGCTTCAGGGGTACAATAAGTTCGAATACCATTTCGCGAGCATATCGGATTCGCATCCAGGTCAAATTTGACATAGTTGACAACATAGAGGTCCAAATGCCCATCTGCATCATAATCAAGAAACGCACACCCGCTGCTGAGTTGATTGCCGCCAATGCCTGTGTGACCAGTTACATTTGAGAACGTACCGTCTCCATTATTTTCATAAAGCACATTCGGGCCGTAGTTTGTTACATAGATATCCATGTAGCCATCGTTGTTGTAATCACCTACGCAACATCCTAAACCGTAACCTGTGTCACCTACAGACGCTGCAGATGTCACATCAACATATTTACCATTATCATTGCGATAAAGCGTATTTTTAGAGGCAGTTGGAGAGGCTGTACTGGTTAAATCTCGCCCATTCACGAGATAAAGATCTAAATCGCCATCGTTATCAAAGTCGATGAGTGCGATTCCTCTTCCGAGTGGTTCAATGAAGTATTTTTTCCCACTTTCGCCATTTACATCATAAAATTGGATACCGATTTCTGTTGTAACATCAGTAAACCGTACTTTTTCATTTTTATAAGTAGCTTCCTGTGCCTTGCAACTGTTTCCTTCGGATATCAATAACGCGATAGACAATATCGTGAGAAATATTAAATGTTTATACTGCATAAGATGTATATGTGTAATGGAAAAAAGAGGATAATTGTATAAAGGAGATAGGACCCACTTTTTGTGAGACAACTTTTTGAATATAGAGGTACTTTGAAATTTGGGAAAATCCTGAAATTGATTAAAAATTTTAATGTTCACGTTAGCGTACAACGCATTTTTTTATAGAATCTGATATAATATACAGAAAAATATTTTTATGGGCAAATTTGTATAGCGGTGTTCGGATTGAATATATAGTAAAACCTATAATTAATGGGACACTTCTGTAGTGCAAACTTTATGAAGATTAATTTATTAATTCGGTCCTTCTGATCTCTTTTCTGTCTGAATCACGGATTATCGCGGAGAACGCAGAGGA
>JAGWBU010000039.1:23420-26725 GCA_021295735.1 Candidatus Poribacteria bacterium
GTGCTACAACTTCTATTGTCCATTATCTTTCCAAGACAAGTTTATCAAAGTGTCCCAATAATTTCAAAGTTCACTATAATTTAGTCTTGTGCATCCCTACTGAACGCAGTTTCAAAGCGTTGCCGCAATATATCTGGGCTGGTATGCATATAGATAAGCGTTGCGTCTAAACTTGTGTGTCCTAATGCAATGCGTACCGATTCTAAATCGTGCGTAGCGCGATAGAGTTCTGTGCCGAAGGTATGGCGTAAATCGTGGGGGGTGAATCTTAGCCCTAACATTGCTGATGCTGCTTCCATGATTCGCTGAAAGTCTCGGGGTGCGAGGCGGTTTTTTGTGCGGAGCGTGCAAAACAGGGGACTGTCCACATCGTCTTTTTCGCCTTGTTCAGTTTTCCACATTAAGAAATCGTGGAGTGCGTCTCGGACATCGTTGACGAGAGGAAGTCTCCTTGAAACCTTATTTTTTGCGATTTCTGACCGGACTTCTAACGTAGTAACAATGTTTCCAAATTTGAGCACATCCCCGATATTCATGCCGCATGCCTCAGCGTTTCGGAGTCCTGTTCGGAGGCAAAAGAGTACGAGCATTCTATCGCGTTCTCTATTTTTGAGTGTTTCTAAAAGGATTCTCTGTTGTAATTCGTCGAGTACTCGGGGTTGTTGTACTTTTTTTCTTTTTGATTTCGCCATTTGGCTCTCCATAAAAATTTGACGATTTTGATTGTATCATTTTTCGTTTTCAGGGTCAACATTTTAATGACGTTTTGCACGTACAATACGTCATTAAATGCCTGTACAGTTACATTTCGTATTCTGTTATTTCTATTTTCCAACCGTTACCTGTTACAAATTTTTTTGATCTAACCCGCCGACAAAAATGTTGCATTTGCACTCGCAATGGTGTATGCTAATTAAAAATAATTTTTTCACCCGTTTGTTCCATTTTTTAATTTCATATAACCTCGTCAAAAATTTGGTGTGTTTTCTTATCCCGCACATTTTCATGTCTATCTTATTTCTGTACAGGTAACACCTTAAATATATTTGTGCCAATTCGTTCCATTTAACAGTTTATGTTTCCCATGTGGGATATACGTTTAATTAAGGTCCGTCTGTCAATGTTAATTTTTCAGATTGTATTTCACAAACCATTTATACTTTATAAATCTAATTCACTTCTTCAATCCAATATTTTCGAACAGGAGGAATCGTCTTGAAAAAAAAGTGGCGTCTTCTTATCCCTATTTTTCTTACATGCCTAATAATTATAGAAACCACCCCCGCAGCAATTAAGGTCGGTTTAATTTACGATGTGCGCGGTCGAGGTGATCTCTCTTTTTGTGACGCTGCATACACAGGTGCTAAAAAAGCTACTGATAAATGGGATATTAAACTTACCGAGGTTAATCCCGGACAAAGCACCGATACGGAAATAACATTGCGCCGTCTCGCAAAATTGAAATACGATCTCATCATCGGTGTCGGTTTCCTTTTTAGAGAACCGATGAACCGTGTTGCAGTTGATTATCCAAATGTCAACTTCGCACTGATTGATGCTGAAGCTGAACCTGACAATGTGGCATCACTTATTTATAAGGCGCATGAGGGGACGTTCCTCGCTGGTGTCATCGCAGCATTAAAAACAGATACAAAAAAGGTGGGGTTTGTCGGCGGTATGAAGATTCCACTCGTTGAAGCATTTGAAATCGGATTTGCGGCTGGCATAAAAGCAACTAACCCAGAGATTGAACTTCTTGTCAATTATGTTGGCGTTACCCCGCAAGCTTTTGATGACCCGGCAAAAGGAAAAGAATTAGCACTCGCACAATATAATAAAGGGGTAGATATTATTATTGCAGCTGCTGGGGCAAGCGGATTAGGTGCGCTTGAAGCAGCGAAACAGACAAACAAATATATTATTTGGGTGGATTCAAATGGGAACGGTTTAATTCCGGGTCAGGTACTCACAAGTATTATTAAAGGTGTAGAATTGTCTGTTTATCAGATGATAGAAAATGTTGTGTCCGGAACTTTCACAGGTGGGCTAAAGAATTATGGTTTAAAAGAGGGTGGTATAGAATATATTGTTGATGAAGACAACAAAACGTTGTTATCTGAAGATATTTTGAAAAAGGTTGAGGAATTTAAGGCAAAGATTATTGCAGAAGAAATTGTGGTGCCGCATCTGCGTTCGCAAACCAAGTCAACCGAGAAAAAGAGGAAATAATTTGTGGATCGACTCAAAATTGTTGTTCCCGGTGACGCACCGCCCCAAATTCAAGGATCGCCGCATCTGGAACGTTTAAAACCTTATGGCGACGTTGAAGTATATACGGATCGTCCAGAAACTGCAGAAGAAAAAGTCCGCCGTGCTGAAGATGCGGATATTCTCATTAATTCACGCGGAATGGTAAAATGGCACGCAGATGTATTACCATATCTGCCAAAACTAAAACTCATCTCACTCTGCTCAATTGGCACTGATATGATTGCACTTGATGCGGCAAAAAAGAGAGGGATCGTTGTTTGTAATCAGCCCGGCAGAACTGCCCCTATTGTTGCAGAACACAGCTTCGGTTTAATGTTTGCGCTCGCGAAACGCGCCGCTTTTATGACTACATCTATGCAAGTGGGGAAATGGCCGCGTATGGATAACGTTTATTTGCAAGGTAAAACGCTTGGGATTGTCGGCACAGGACACATCGGTTCGGAGATGGCACGCCTCGCTAAATCAATCGGGATGAACGTTATCGCATGGACATATCATCCGTCTGCTAAACGTGTGAAACAACTCGGCATCCGATATGTTTCTTTTGAGGATCTGCTGCGGATGTCTGATATTGTAAGTCTACACGTTAAATTGACAGATGATAGTTTTCATCTTATCGGGGAACGCGAACTTGCATTGATGAAACCGAATGCGCTTTTAATTAATGTAGCACGCGGACAAATAATTGACACAGACGCGCTTGTTCACGCATTAAACAGCGGACACCTTGGCGGCGCTGCGATTGATGTTTATGAACAGGAACCGCCTCCCGCAGATCACCCGCTTTTAACATGTGAACAGGTAATTTTGACACCGCATTGCGCTGATATGACGCCCGAAGGTGTTGACCTGCTTAATGAAGGCGCGGTTGACAATATCATCTCTTTTTTAGAAGGCAACCCGAAAAACGTGGTTGTGTGACGATAAATCGGATAAACAGACTGTTACCTTAATATACTATAGTTTGGACAATTTTTAGAGTTCTTAGGTAATAGTCTGCCTTAAAAGAACAACTCTTGACATCAATATCGGTT
>JAGWBU010000040.1 GCA_021295735.1 Candidatus Poribacteria bacterium
AAGCGAAAAATGTAGTCTACACAAGGATTTAGAGCGATTTTTAAAATTTTGTTGCAAGTCCAAAACTACTTATTGCGATCTTTAATCAAGTTAATTTGGTAATGGATTGTCTTTGTTGGGCAGATTGGTATTATCTGCCTATACTTACGGAGGTTGACCGATGTACTTAACACGACGAATCAGCAAATATCCATTAGAGTACACACGAAGGAAAAGAAAAAAGAGGCACTGGTTTCTAATTTTTCTTGTATCTGCTTTTGCTGCTTGTGATGTGCTTATTCTATATGTCCTGTTCAAGATTTTTCTGCCCCTCCTGTTGGAGTCTACCCCGTATCTACTTCCCGAACATGCACAAGAGTATGCACATATTTCTACTTTTTCTACACCCAGAAAGCCTGTTACCACGTTAGCGTTTACACCAGATGGCAAAACGCTTGCTTGTACTGCGTATAGTGAGATTATATTGTGGGACGTAAAAACTGGTGATCCCCTGTACACGATGAATGAGCATGCAGGAATAGTTACTGATCTGACATTCTCACCGGATGGCAAAACTTTCGCGATTAGCAAAAAGTCTAATCAACACCCAGTTATATTGCACGATACCACTACAGGACAAGTAAAAGCATCTCTTTCGGGGCATACATCTTGGATAGCAACGTTAGATTTTTCTCCCGACGGTGCAACTCTGGTTGGCGCGAATAGTGATGGATTAATAACAACGTGGGACACCATTACAGGTCTTACACATCAACGCATACTTGGGACATTTGCGTTCGCCCGTTTGGCTCATCTCTACGGACACGGGTATTACGATTATAGCAGAGAACGTATTATCACCAGATGGAATTGGGTTGTCAAAGACCAGAACGTTGATAACACACCAGAGAACTTGAATTCTATTTTGAATTCAGAAGTTTTCAATGATAAAGGTATAATTGCATTGACACCAGGTCCCAATCTCCTGCCAATTTATCTTTCATCACATTCGTATCCGATTCAGGCATTAGCATTTTCTCCAGACGGTAGAATACTCACCAGTAGTAGTCGGAGTGAGTTTCAACCGTTTAATATAACTGCTGGAAAAATCCATTTGTGGGATGTAGAAACAGGAATGCCGAAGATTACCCTCAGAACGCCAAGATGGAAAGTCGATACACTTGCATTTTCTCCTGATGGGAAATACCTTGCAAGTGATGGCAGCAAAAGATGGGCAGATAGTCGCAAGATTCTTGTTTGGGACTTGACTACCCAACGGTTGATGTCTATGATAGATACAGATTCTCCGTGTGAAATCACTGCTTTAGCATTTGCTCCCGATAACATCATGCTCGCAAGCGGTGATGAGTGCGGCGAAGTGGATCTATGGGATATCACAGGTCAAATCAGAGAATGAATGGGTAGAACTCTTTCCCAAAATTACCATTAGACAATGATTGTTTTTGTCGAATGTTGCAAATTGGGCAATTTGATTTGAAAGACACAATTTTTTATGCTAAAATATACGACAATAAAACCGAGAGTCTACGTTGAAGCAACAGTTGTTAGTTACTTGGTAGCGAGACCCAGCAATAATCCAATATCAGCATCTCGGCAAAGAGCGACTCAACGATTGTGGCAAAACTATGCGGATAGATTTGAGTTTGTTATTTCAGAATTAGTTCGTACCGAAATTCAACGGGGTGACGCAACCGCAGCACAGCAGCGGATCAAAGCGATTTCATCTCTTACTGTACTAAAAAGCAGACCAGAGACAAATGTACTTGTACAAAAACTTTTAGATGCTGGTGCAGTGCCACGAAATTCTGTGCCTATGCAGAACATATTGCTGTTGCAACAATACACAGTGTTGATTACTTGGTATCGTGGAACTATAAACATATTGTGAATGAGCACAAACGTGAGCAGATCAATCATGTATGTCAAGAAGCCGGTTTTCAGCCCATTACAATCTGTACACCTATAGAACTGATGGAGGAAATTCAGATGAAAGAAACTCCAGAAAAACAACCAGAATTTGACCCAGAAACTTACACGGATCCCATCCTTGAGGAATGTTATCGAATCAAAGCAGAAATTAGCGCGCAATTCAAGACCTTGGACGAATTCTATGCGTATCTGAAGGCAAAAGAAGAAGAGGGCAAACGGAATGGAATAAAATATGTATCCTATTTTGACCCATCCAAACATAAGACATCAGAAAAATCTGAGGATAATACTTAAATATTAGCGGGACATAAGTTTCCGTTATTTATAATGTGTCTTAGACTTCAAAAAATTGTGAGATTCTGACGAGAATCTCTACCGCACATATTCCTCCCCACGATGCTTTGCAATCCATGTCTTCAAGGGAACGTCAGCATCTGTAGGTTGCCACCACCCTTTGATATTCACGCCATCTCCTAACAACTGCCGCCGAATTGGATCGCATTTTTCGAGAATTTCGGGAGGCATGAGGTTGTAATCCAAACCGCGCAGCCAACGATAACTATATCCCATAAAAAACACCTTACGCGTTACATCGGAAAAATTCCAGCCGCGTGAATGCCACATCCTCCGATCGAAAAGCACAGCAGTACCGCTTTTAACGAGCAGGTCCATCACACCTTCGGGGTCGCTATCAGGATCGTTTCGTGGGGGCAAAGTATCAAGTTTGTGACTGCCCGGTATAAGGCGCATCGCACCGTTATCCCGGTGTGTAACGTCAGTTAACCAATAACTCACCTTAAGCGACAATCGTGGATGCGGACGTTCCATCTCTGGAACAGGTCTGCCACCGTCCTGATGCCAATGTGCGGCTTTGGTAACACGCGGTGTATCAGGAGGTTCTGGTGGATACATGATGAGGTGTGAGATATAAAGTTGGATGTTCCAACCTAAGATGTCCCAGAGCAGTGGGAAAATCTTCTTGTTGTCAAGCAATTCCAGAAGGATGTCGTCTTCAATGACCGTGCGGAACTTTGACAACAATTTGTGCGGTGCCAGTCCCGTTTTGAAACGCTCTTCGGCATCAATTCGGTCTGCTACCACCTCTAACGCATCTACCATCTCAGAACTTAAAGCATCCTCAACAATGAGGTAACCGGTGTCGTTAAACGCCTTGAGTTGTTCGTCGGTGGCACAATATTCAAGCCATGTTGTATCCATTGTAATTCTGTACCGATAGTTTGTAGATTGTGAATCGTAGTTCTACGAATTAGTGGATTTTGCTTCCAAGCGTTTGAGTTTTTCTCGGAGTTCTGCCAATTCAGCCTCAGCATCACGGCGTGCCTCAGCTTCCCGTTGTGCGCGTGCCTCAGCATTTTGCCGTGCGATGACTTCTTGATGTCGTGCATCTGCTTCTTGCTCAGCACGCGTTTTTAACTGTCCTCCCGCCATTGTTGTATAAACACCGATACCATCGTCTTGCAAAAGAAATTCAAGATTTAGGGTTTCTGATGGCACACCTCCATTAGCGAGCGGTAGAATTTCAACATAATCACCGTCAAAAAGTCGAAATCCCATCAACGGAGCGGGCAAACAACACCGAAATGGATCGTAAAGAAAATATTCCGTAACCCCCATGGCAGCATAAATTTCCTTCTTGCCCCCTAAGTCGTTATTGTAAGTGCTCCTGCTGGCAAACTCCATGATGAAATCGGGAGGTTTACCCTCTTCCCACACTTTATAGATGCGGCGCTCCTGTTTGCCAATACCAAAGGATACGAAAATATCCGGTTTGACGAATGCGCGAGGATTGCCTTTTTCGTAATACATCATCATATTACTCCAGACATAAACATCTGGAATTTCCGCAAAATGGGTCCCAAGAATATCCAGCATCCGAAAAATTTCGCGGAGATGCCGTTCTGTTTCAGCGAGAGGTTCTCCATCCAATTCAGGATATATATCCGATTCATCTGTCCGAGCATAGGGAATTTGATATTGCTTTGAAGATGCCATCGTAATACCTCTTTTTGTTAGTTTGTTGCAAAATGTGCCTTTTCCGGCAATAGACGTTGTAAGGGTTTTAATCCTCTACTCGCTCAATAATCTCACCTGTTTCGCGGTCTCTAAAGATACGTTTCATTCTACCATCTGGCATCCGCTCATCTTTGAGATGAGCATATCGTTCATCTGCGTCTGATTTTCCTGCTTGTGCGTCATCAGTTTCCGCTTCACCACGCCAGTCTTCAAGTTCAACTGCTTCCCACTGCTTTGTTTTTGCAGATTTATAGCAGGCATCAATGATTGCATTCACAACATAGCCATCATAGAACGTTTCCAGAGGTTCTCTGCCTTCATCAATCGCATTGAACATATCAAGGAACATATCCCGGTAACCGAGTTCCGCTACTTCATCACCGACAGGGAAAAGCCAACCGGTGTCACTTTCAGCCTTTTCAGCGACATAACCTCCCTGTCCGACAGCTGTAAACATTTCAAAACCTGTGCGAAGCCAGTGATTGAGCCAGATCGTCCCTTCGCTACCAGAAACTTCATCTCGTAAATCCATGCCACCACGAAATGCCCAACCGACTTCAAACTGTCCCATCGCGCCACTTTCAAATCGGATGAGCGCGATGCCGTGGTCCTCTGCATCAATCGGATGCACAAGTGTGTCTGCCCAACACATTACCTCAAGCGGTTTGTTGTTCTTTCCAACAAAATTTCGGATAATCTCAATGCAGTGGCATCCCATGTCAACAATAGCACCGCCCCCTGCTTGTTCCAAATCCCAAAACCAGTCACTATGTGGACCGGGATGTGTTTCTCTGGAACGCACCCATAAAATCTTACCAAGTGCCCCGTTTTGAACGGCTTCTAACGCCTTAAGTGTTTTGGGAGGATACACCAAATCTTCAAGATAACCTCCAAATACACCAGCATTTTCAACGAGGTCTAACATCGTTTTCGCCTCTTCAGCAGTGCGTCCGAGCGGTTTTGTGCAGAGGATCGCCTTACCTGCTTCTGCTGCAAGTTCAACCGCTTTCATGTGTAGATTGTTCGGTAGTCCGATAACAACTACATCTGTTTCAGGATGATTGATCGCTTCCGCTAAATCGGTTGTAGCGTTAGGAATATCCCACTCTTTCGCAAATTCGGTTGCGCGTTCTTCACGTCGGGAGTAAACAGCATAAACGCGGTCCGCGCCGCGCTGATTGTGGAGCGTCATCGTGTAAAACATGCCGATGAGTCCTGTACCGAGCATCGTAACTTTATGGCTTTTCTGTTCCGACATTCATTCCTCCATTAGAAATATTCTGATAAAAAAAGGGTACGGAACGTAGCCCTTACCCACAATATTATTTCGTTTTGTATGCTGAGATTACACCCCAATCATCAACTGTCCAGCAGTGGTTTTTATCCGTGGCGTATACCCCTTTGAGTGTTCCGCTTCCGCCAGCTTTTGAAGCACCCCACGTTTTCCCACCATCTGTGGTATGCAAAACAGCACTATAATCTCCAACTGTCCAACCTATCATGTTATCAACGAAAATAATATCATGAAGGTTATCAATAGAACCCGTTTTCTGCTGATTCCATGTTTTGCCATCGTTGGTGTGGAGGATCAATCCTTCCTGTCCACAGATCCAACCTGTCTTCTCATCAAAGAAATAGATACCGAATAGGTTATTATCGAATCCCGCTTCGCGTTTTTCCCATGTTTCGCCACCATCTGTCGTATGCAAGAGTGTTCCATAAGACCCAACAATCCAACCTGTTGTCGGCGTAACAAACCAGATATCCTCAAGGTTGTTTCGGGTTTCCCCGACACGTGCGCGTTCTGATCTGCCCACCCATGTTTCACCACCATCAGTTGTCTTGAGAATAGTGTTTTCTGATCCCACAATGAAACCGACCGTTTCGTTGATTATCTGAATTCCCATTAAGTTAGCACGTATTCCACCTCTACGTGGGTTATTATTTTGTCCTGCAGCCTCACTTCTTGCTATTTTTCGGTTCCATGTTTTCCCGTTATCTTCAGTTTTTAGAATAGTTCCTCTTGCCCCTGTGATGTAGCCTACTTTTTCATTGACAAAGTAGATATTATAGAGTGTAGGAGAACCACCGCCACCGAAGCCTGCCGGAGGACCACCAGCACCAGGCGGACGCCCAGGTCTCTGTCCTGTAGTTGCACCGGGTGGGCGCATATTCACCTCTTTTTTGGTCCAAGTTTTCCCACCATCTGCCGTCACAAGCATCAAGCCACTATCACCAATCACTAAACCGTTTTGATTATCCCAAAAATGCACATCATGTAACATCCCTTGAATGCCATCACCTCGGATGATATCGTCATCTCGTAGTACAGTCCACTTTGTTTCAGCTATTGTGTCCGAAAAAGAGAGCGTAATACCGATAAGCAATATCAAAAAAGTAATAACCGTTCTAACCATGGTAATCTCCTTTTTATCAACAATTATACATATTTCGCATTTGTATATCTGTCTATGTAAAAAATTCCTCATTATATGGTCTGACATCTACCTCAAAACTCCAGGCACTACGTTCTTGCTGCACAAGAGCCCAATAGGTGTCAGCAATAGAGTCAGGTGTGAGCAAAGGTTCATCAGGCCCTAACTGATACCGCTCTCTGACACCGGGTGTGTCAATCACACCGTCAATTATGATATGTGCAACGTGGATTCCCTGCGGTCCAACTTCACGTGCCAGTGCTGATGCTAAACCACGCATTGCGAATTTTGCGCTGCTAAAAGCAATTGCACCTGCTCTACCACGGACAGCAGATGTCGCACCAGAAAAGAGGATTGTTCCGCTGCTCTTTTCAATCATTCCCGGGACTACTTGCTTAATGCAGAGAAACGCACCGAGTGTGCAAACCCGCCATGCGCTTTCAAATGCCTCAGGTGTCAGTTCTGAAAGATTACCCCATGCCGCATTTCCTGCGTGGTTCACCAAAATATCCGGAGTGCCTAATTCTTCGCGAATTTGGCTAAAACTTGCAGTGACCTGCGCGGCATCCGTAATATCTGTTGGGATGGGTATAACTGATACACCTGTTTCTTCTAATCTATTTGATAAATTGATACTGTATGCGGATGAACGCGACAGCAATGCAAGATTGCATCCTTCATTCGCGAATTTACGGGCAATTGCCGCGCCTAAACCTGGACCTACTCCTGCAATCACTGCAACTTTTGACATGTTGATCCCTCCATATAGTAAAATATGTAAACATCTTATAACATTCTAATTGACCGGTTTTCATAAACAAAAAACGTATTTGTAATCGCGCAATTCATTGCCAAATCAACGCCAAATGCGCGTTTGGTATTTTAGCGCTTTTTACATTCTTTAGGAGCGACCTCCTGGTCGCGACCGGGAGGTCGCTCCTACAAGAAGAAGTTTGCGTTGAAAACCTTACCTTCCACGGTAGGTGCGGTTTCCTAACCGCACCAAGCAACAGTCTACCATTAGTGCTGAAACCTAATCGTGCCGGAGCGCATCAATCGGATGGAGTTTTGCTGCTTTCCATGCAGGATATGCGCCAAAGAATACACCAACAAGCGCACTGACAACAAATGATAGAAGACCGTAGACAGGTGAGATCACGGTTCGCCATCCCCAAAGTGATGGCACCATCTCTGCACCAGCTATCCCGACACCAACACCAACAAGACCACCGATCAAAGCTAACGTTGTAGATTCAACGAGGAATTGTACAAGGATATCCAAACGTTGTGCACCAACCGCTTTTCGGAGACCAATCTCTTTCGTTCGTTCTGTAACAGAGACCAGCATAATGTTCATAATTCCGATACCACCGACAAGTAATGATACTACGGCAATTCCTAAAATCATGTTGGTAAATGTTTGGCTTGACTCTTCCAAAGTTTCCATGAATTCTGCTTGGTTGCGGACGTGAAAGTCAGGTTCTTTATTTATAGGTATTTTGTGCTGTTTACGTAGCAGTTCTGTTACCTCTGTTTCAGCTGCCTGAATGAGTTTATCGGTATTTGCTTGTAAACTGATACTTGATAGATATTCTGCGCCAAAAACACGTTTCATTGCCGTGGAATACGGGATGAAAACCTGATCATCTGGATTTCGAAATCCAGTTGCCCCTTTTTCCTTCATAACACCTAATACGTGAAAACTGATATTACGAATCTTGACCGTTTTACCCACTGGATCTCTCTTATCGAAGAGATTGTCCACAACGGTTTTGCCAAGAACACAAACTTTTTTCCGGTAACGGATATCGTTTTCGCTAAAGAACTTTCCATTCTCAACCGTAAAATTTGCAGTGACGAGATATTCAGGAGAAGTTCCGATGATTGTGGTGTTTGAATTTTTATTGAGGTATTTTACTTGTGCTCGACTACTGATTTCAGGGGTAATATATCCAAAATTCTGTCCACGTTCTCGTAATGCGGTAACGTCTTCAACAGTGAGGGTTCTACGTGCATCAGCTGAACCACGTCCACGAAACATACTTTGCCCTGGACGCACCGCAAGGATATTTGCACCTAATGTCTGAATCCGTTCAGTTATATCGGCTTTCGCTCCTTCCCCAATTGAAGTTGTCGTGATAATTGCCCCAACACCAATAATAACGCCTAACATTGTTAAAATCGACCGAAGTTTATTTGCCAATAAACCGTGAAATGCGTTCGCAAGACTTTCAAGGATACTCATAGTTTACCTCCTTTGCGTCTATCTGCCTCGTGGACCGCCACCACCGCCCATCCTACGCACTGTGGAAGCAGGATTTTGCATCATGCGTCTGAACATTTCACTTGAACCGCCGCCTCTTTCAAAACCACCAATTGCGACAACGTTTCCTTCAGCAAGTCCTGAGATGATTTCAACTTTGTCAAAACTACTCACCCCAACCACAATAGGTTGTGGACGACCGGGTTGTCCGTCTTCTCCAATAGGTCTGACCATTTTCCTTCCGCGCATATCAAGGATAGCTTCGGATGGAAGCGTTAGTATACCTGTTTTATTCACTGCCGAGATTTGGACACTTGCGTTCATGCCAGGTTTGAGAAATGGCATTTTTGCTGATTCAGGTTCTGGTTGTTGTGTAATGTCAGGTGTATTTTCAGCGGGAGTTTGCTCAAAAACATTGCCAAAGAGAGCGCCCCAATCATCTTCACTTTCCTCCTCTGTCTTAGCGATAGAGGGTTCCACAGGTGCTTGCGCGGTAGATTCTTGCTGTTCGGGTTTACGCACCTGATTCTGATTGCCACCTTCTGCTTGGCGTTGTTGACGCATTGCACGGAAACGTTCCCGCTGTTCCTCCGTCAAATTCCCCATTTCTCCGCCTTGCCATCTGCCTGCTCCTCTACCCATGCTGCCTTGTTGAGAACCAGCAGCACCAACATTTTTCAACTCGGAGGTCACTTCAAACGTTGTGATATTCTGAATTACTTGTCCCATAGGTGCTATTTTCAGGACTTGTCCCTCAAACGGCATTTCTGGATACGCTTCCACCGTAATCGTCACAGGTTGCCCTATATTTACCTTACCAATGTCAGTTTCATCAACCTCAGTTACAACAAATACAGTGTTCAAGTCTGCCATTGTAACTATAGTTTGTCCTTCTGAAGAGGCAATAGATGATAGTCGAGAAGTGATAACTTGTCCCTCTTCGACCTTCTTTTCAAGTATAGTGCCAGAAATAGGTGCCTTGATTATGGTATCTTCAAACTCAATTTGTCGCAGGTCGCGTTGTCCTTGGCTCCGTTTGAGAGATGCTTTTGCACTCTCAAGGTCCCGTTCTTTCCTGTCAATCTGTTTCTGGTTAGTTTGTGCAAGTTTCAACGCGTCTTCTGCCTGTGTAATGCGTTGCTGCTGCAATTCAATATCCATATCACGAGACGACTCAGCTTCAATTCGTTCATTTGCAACTTCCAAGGCAAATTCAGCCTTTTTAATATCAGCCTGTGACAATTCAAGTTCTACTTCACTCGCGGGTTTTTCAACTAACTTAAATTGTTCTTGAGCAGATTCGTATCGCGCCTCTGCAGAACGATACTGTGCTTGGGAAGTTTCAAGGGCTGCATCTGAGATAAGTTCCTGTTCATGCAACTTCACGTTACGCTCATGCTCAGTTTTTACTAAATCGAGATTAACCTTTTCCTGTGTGACAGAGGCTTCCGCACGTTTTTTACTTTCCTCGCGAACTGTTTCAGAAGTTAGCAGTTTATACCTGAGATTAGCAATCTTCAGACTATTTTCTGCGTCTTTTACACCGCGTCTATTTGCTATTTTCTCAAGCCGAATTTGCTCTTTAATCTGTTCTAAACGTTTCTTTGCCTCCGCAAGTGATTCTTTGGCTTGCCGAATCTGGATTTCCGACTGTTCCTTTTGGAGTTGAATGTCAATCTCAGACTGTTGAAGACGTGCTTCCGCCGCTTTCAGATCTGCTTCCGCTTGTTCTAAACTAATCTGCACATAAGTGTCTTCAATTATCGCGATGACATCATCCTTCTCCACATAATCGCCCGCGTCAACATTAAGCTTTAATATCTTTCCACTCGCTTTTGAGCTGATTTCAACGATATTCAGCGGCTTAATAGTCCCTGTAGCATCAATTGTCACAGCAATGTCACCTCGTTGTACAGTTGCTGTTTGTACCGCAGGTGTGTCTGAATTGCTATTGTCTCCTTTAGTAGCAAATACCATACGTCCGATGACGACTGCGGCACCTACGACAAGCACTACTACACCAACAATTGTGATAATTTTCCACTTGTTCATCGGAATCCCCCTTATAATTCGGTTGAGTCTGCGTAATCAAAATGACACTAAGAATATTACTATCTATATATACCTCGCCCACATCTTTATTTTATCTTTTAGTCAAATTAGATAGAGAAAAGTTCGCGTTTTCGTTACCAGTTAATTGGTGTATAATTTCTCTAATTTCTGTTCAATTCATTTCAAGAAAGGCGAAGCGGCATATCAACAGCACTATCCCGACGTTCGTGCATATTCTTTTCCATCGCTTCGGGATATCGGTCAGGTAGATGTGAAACTTCGTTTAGTCTTTCAAGTGCTTCTCCCTCTAACTTCCAACCAGCGGCACCAAGATTATCCAGCAAATGTGTAGTGTGCCTTGCACCGACAATCACAGAGGTCATTGCTTGTTGTTCAAGCACCCATCGGAGTGCTGTCTGTGCGGGACTCTGCCCCAATTCTTTTGCAATCTCAAAGAGAGTTTTTAATGTTTCATCTGCGTTTGCTGCAAAATAGCGTTGTGGGAACGCCCAACCTTCCGCTGATCGAGATTCCGCTTGGGTGCGTTCTCCGGGTTTATATGTACCAGAGAGAAATCCGCCCGCTAATGGACTCCACACAACAATGCCCAATCCCTTGTATTCACATAGCGGAACTAATTCTTGTTCTATATCCCGCACAACGAGACTATATTGCGGTTGATAACACACAAATCGTGCCAAGTTAAGCGAATCGCTGAGCCATAATGCTTCAGATAACCGCCACGCTTGGTAGTTGCTGCACGCTGTGTAACGAACTTTGCCTTGATGGACAAGGTCGTCCAACGCGCGTAGCATTTCTTCTAATGGCGTTTGTGTATCAACGTGATGGATATAATAGATGTCTACATATTCCATCTGAAGTCGTTTAAGGCTGTCGTCAATTGCTTGCAGGATATGTACGCGGGACATGCCAGAATCGTTAGGACCTTTACTCATCGGATTGAAAAACTTTGTGGCTACAATAGCATCGCGGCGTCTGCCTTTTAGTGCCTTACCGAGCAATATCTCTGATTCTCCCTCTCCATACGAATTTGCAGTATCAAAGAAGTTGACCCCTGCATCCCAAGCAAGATGTACCATGCGCTCAGATTCTGCTTCATCTGCACCATGACCAAACGTCATCGTTCCTAAACAGATTTCTGAAACTTTCAGACCACTTTTGCCGAGCCTTCTATATTCCACATTTTCCTCCATTTTAAAGGCTAATCAATGACTTCGCTCTGTTGGCAACTTCTAAAATAGCATCAAGCACGGCGGTAACTTCCGGGTCAATCTGTTCTGTAGGCACATATTTGACGAGGGTATGATAATTTGTTTTTTGCATGAGGTTGGGTAACTCAAGTTTTTTGAAAAATGAGGAAAACAACGGATCCAGAAAATCAGTACTAACTTTCGTGTTTGAGGACCAGGGCGATTCTTGACCAAGTGTTGCTAAGGCTTTTTCAATGTCAACAATCGTTTGTTCGATTGTTAACATCCAGGGCGTAGAAAACAAAGGACCTTCGGTTCGTTCTTCCGCTTCAGCGTGTGCCCAATCAATTAGCACCTGTTTGTTGAACACAATGTAATTTTCAATTTCGCGCCGCTCCCAGGCATACTCTACCAATTCTGCGTGCTTTTGGAGTTCTTCAGATATATAATCAAAGAGGCAGAATCCCAACAAATCTGGTTTTGCCTCACGTAAGCCATAAAAATGCTCACGCGCCTTGCCTGGTTGGTTGCCAACGTAGTGAACAAAGGGTGCCTCCAATACATCTCGTGCCTGATGGTCAAGTTTTTCTGCAAATGCTTTCAAGATTGCAAGGTCCGTAGCACCTTCAAGATATAGAACCCATCCCTGTTGTTTTGCCTGGTAGTATTGTTCAAAACCAATTATCCGAAGTGATTTTGATAGTTGGCTTCCGCGGTCGTCAATTCGATGCGGTTTACCGAGAAAGGCGATCACAACATCACGTTCCGCCGCCTCACTAAGGATAACTTCGGAATGACTGGCAGCTACGATCTGACTGCCGTGTTCAGTTGCCGATTCTGTAAGTACTTGATAAATCTGCCGCTGCCGAAGAATTTCAAGGTGTGCGTCCGGTTCATCAAGTAGAAGCACAGAACCGGGATGTGCAGCGATATAGGCAAGTAGCAATAAGGTTTGTTGCAATCCCCGTCCTGATGAAGAGAGGTCTAACGAGATATCTGACTCATCGCGATAGTTCATCACAAACTCACCACGTTCTGCAATATAATCTGGTCTATCAAGTTGCACACCAAACAGGACACGGATCTGTTGACAGAGTTTATCCCATGTTTTGTTATGCTGTGAAATCTGATAACATAGGTTGCGCAGCACCTCTGCTGTCCGCCCCTCTCCGATCCGGACACCGATTGTTCCTTGCTCTAATCGGATTTCATTAGATGCGAGTCCAGACATCGGTGGAAGATAAGCAACAGAGAGTTCTCCAACTTCGTCAGGAATAGACATTCGCGAGGTTACCTTTCCTCCGTCTTCTGATATTCTCAACGGACGGCAGTAGATAGATTCCTGATTGGCATAATCGAATTCTAATCCACATTTCCAGTTTTTGCCTTTAGTGACACCTTCAATAATAATATCTATGCGGATATTTTGTTGCTGTTGTTTACCATCAATCCTCTCAACATCACGAACCTGCAAGTTCCGCCAGAGCAAACGTGCTCTTGGAACGGGAATAGAGATAAGGTGAAGCCGGTTGATAACAACTCCTGAACGTTTTGCCGAATTTGGTTTTCCCTTGTGATTCTCATTCCACCGTTTTAGACCTATTTCCCACAGAGCCAAAGCTTGTAACGCTGTCGTTTTGCCAGAATTATTTGGACCGATGAAGACGACCGGATTCCCTAATTCGACTTCTATTTCGCCAAACCTTTTAAAATTACGACAAGTCAATTTCGTTAGCATTTTTGCTCCAGAAAAATTTTAAAACTACAATTGTCCTTACAGTATAGCGACGGTCTCACCTTCAGAACGAAGCCCCGCCTCATACACCTTCATCACATCTAAAGCAAACTCAAGCGATCCTTGTTCAGCAGGTTTTCCCTCCAAAATACAATCACAGAAATACCGCATCTCTTGATAAAAACCTTGGACGAAAAGCCCCTTGTTTTCAAGTGTACCGAGACTGTATTGTGGTTCCCAGACGATGGCACCGCTATCAAAACCTTCAGACACAAAACTTGTGCTGCCACTGTAATTGAACTGCATTCCGCGTTGTAACAAAACATGTGTGCCGTTCCGAATTTCAGCGTGGCATCCATCACCAAAGAACTGATAAAATTCAGACGGTTGTCCATGCCTCGCACCATCTGCAAGATGAAAATTACCGAGCGCGCCGCTGGCAAATTCTAATACACACACCCCGCCACCGCGTGTGCCTCGATGCACCGTTACAGACGATACCTTCCCACCAACTGCCAACAGCAGTGATAACGGATGAATCCCATTTTGAAGCCAGTTTGTATGCTCACCCTCACGAAGCACACGTTTTCCATCACTTGGAATTGTCATAGGGTAGACACCCAATAACGTTCGTAAAGGTCCGTATTCTTCTGTATTGAAGATCTCAATGATTTTCTGTGTGGCAGGCATGAACGCCTTTTTGAAACCGACAACCACAACGCGGTCTTTGCGATGACGAATCATCTCCTCAACTTCACATGCAAACATGCCCGGAGGCTTTTCCAACCATACATGGACACCTGCGTCCAATGCCTCACACGTCAGTTCAGGATGGAGCCTTGGCGGAACACACAAAAATATCGCATCCAATTCCTCGTTCCGAAACATCTCTCCCATGTTGTCATAACACGCCTTCACACCATACTGTTCAGCAGTAGATCTTGCACGACCAATATTCACATCGCAAAATGCTTTTAAGCGGACAGGAAGAAAAGTCATCGTTGGCAAGACATTCCGATAGCCGTGAGAACCAACGCCAACGACCGCTACGTTCAGTCTTTTCTCAAAGTCTCTCTGGTAACTCATACCTACCTTTGAAATTTCTTGGAGAACAACACCAATTATAAATCGGAGAGTGTATCGTCAAGGTACGCATCCATATCTTTTTTCATCTTTTCCAATTCGTCCATGTCAATATACATCATGTGCCCAGCGCCGTAGTAAGCCATCGTGATATTATCCTGCAATGATTTGTCCAGACCGAGATGCGTAAATGTGTATTCTGTCGCCAAAAATGGCGTTGCCAAATCGTAGTAACCACTTGCAACATAAACTTTCAAGGAAGGATTAGTTGTCATAGCCTTGCGAAGCGTATCAGCAACGTTCACATACTCGTTCTGATGGTTACCATAGTCCCACGGATGCACGCGTCCGCTTAGGATCTCATACGGGAGATCGCTCTCAAACTCAAGGTCACCACGAACATAATCGTTTAAGGTAGCAGTGTAAGCACCTTGAATCACTGCTGAACTCGGATCATATTCATAATTCTCACCCGCGGAATCGCGGTCAATACCAGTGAAACGGCTATCAAAACGTCCAACTGTTCGTCCTTCCTCTCGGAGCAGTTCCTTACAAAATCTGTTAATTTTTATTCGTATATCAGTCTTTTCAATATATTCGGGTGTCAATCCGGTATACGTTGCCAACTTTTTAACAATTGCTTGCCTTCTACGGTCTGATATGGCTGAACCCTGCATCAAGGCAGTAGTGTAATCGCCTATTGCGAATTCTCTGACCTCATCTAAAACCTTTTCAAGACTACCCTCTTTTGAAATTTCCAACTCGCTAAGTTTGTTATGCCAAAAGGCTGTGGCAGTGTAGGTCGGTAGAAAGAGGATATAGGGTAAATCGTTACCAACTGCAAACCGAATTGTTTGGAAGTTTAGAACTACAGATACGAGCATGATACCGTTGAGATATGTGCCGTTTCGGTCTTGAAGATAACCAGACAAGCCGCATGCACGTGTTGTACCATAACTTTCGCCGATGAGGAATTTAGGTGAACGCCACCGCTTATAACGCCCCAAATAAAGTAGAATAAAATCACCAACTGATTCAATATCTCGCTGGAAACCGTGGAACTGCTTCGCTTCTTCTCCGGGCACTGCTCTACTGAAACCGGTACTCACGGGGTCTATAAAAACCAAATCAGTCTTATCCAGAATGGAAAACTCGTTATTTGTTAAGTCATACGGGGGTTGAGGTGGATTACCATCCTCATCCGGTTTGACACGACGCGGCCCCAACACGCCTAAATGCAACCAAACTGAAGATGACCCCGGACCACCGTTGAAGGAAAACGTTAACGGCCGTTTGGAAGCATCCTCTACATCGTCTAAAGTATAGGCAACGAAAAAAATAGAGGCTTTCGGTTTCTCACCCTCTTTTTCGTCTTCTGCCTTCAAAACAAGCGTGCCTGTTGTCGCAGTATAATTGAGTTCTTTGCCGTTAATCGTGACACTATGGTGTGTAACAGAGAGTTTATCTTCAGGTATTGACTTATTTTTGTCCTCAGACGTACCCTCTTCAGAATCTTTTTGTTCTTCTTGACTCATGCGTAGTTCCTTTTCTGTTAGATATATGCGACCATTATAGCATATTTTCAAATCGGGTGTTACAAAATTGTTTGACATAAAAGTGAAATGTGGTAAACTCTAAAAAAGGAGAAATGCGATGCAAAAACCGATACGTTTAGGGCTTATAGGCTGTGGCGGCATAGTCCAAAAAACACATGCGCGTGCTTACCTCGCTCTTTCAGAAACAGAAACCATCAAGATATCTGCCCTCGCAGATGTTGTTCCAGAAAACCTTCAAAAGGTCGGCGATCAATTTGATGTGCCAACACAAAACCGATATACAGATTACCGTGAGATGTTAGCGAAAGGCAACATTGACGTTGTAACCATTGCTACACCACATTCACTTCACGCAGAACAGGTGATAGAGTCCGCAAGTGCGGGAGTGGCGATTATCTCCGAAAAACCAATGGCGACAAGCCTTGAAGAAGCAGATAAAATTGTGGAGGCAGTCAACGATAACAATGTGCCTTACACCATTGTGCATAACTACCTCTATACTGCTGGGATGCAAGCGGCAATTGCACAACTGCCCGAAATCGGCAAAACCTATTTCGGACGAAGCACAGGGATGGGATTAAGATCAACTGATTTTAATGCTAATCATCCGAATCCTGCGTTTGCATGGCGTGCAAGTAAGGCAAAAGGGGGCGGTTGTATAAGCGATACAAGTTATCACGAAATTTATTCTGTCTGTACCTTAGTGCAATCCCCTGTTCGTTATGTTGAGGCACGTGTGCGAACGATGGTTCTTGACATTGATGTTGACGATTTTGCTATGCTATTATGTGAACATGAAAATGGTGCTATCACCACTGTCTCTGGTGCGTGGAGTGTTCCTGCTGATGATTTCGGTTGGTGTGAAGTGCATGCTGAGAACGGATCGCTGCGTGTTAAGCATCGTTACAATGTTCGCGAGGCACTGCGCCGTTTTACCAGAGCAGAAGGATGGAAACCAGTGGAACTTCCAGACCTTGACGAAGAAGGACTCAAAGATGCCAGTGGACACGCGAGTTATTTTACGGCTACTTTTGATGCTCTTGCTGAGGACAGAGCATTACCTATTAGTGCTGAGAAAGCATACCATAATCTTGCAATTATTGATGCCGCACGGAGAGCTACAACAGAACGCCGCGCCATTGAAATTCAGTAATCACAAATAGTGTTGACGTTCTAACTAAAGTGCAGGTTATAGTAGATTTTGGAATTACTTGAACACCTTGCACCAGCGAGGTTAGGAAACCTCCAAATCAAGAAATCAACGGTATGAATCATGGCGAATGCCAAAAGCGCATTCGTCTTTAGGCATTCACCGCCTACCGGTCAATGTCCGAGCGCAATGAATTGCGTGACTACAAACGCCGCAAATGCTAATAAATGTCCACTTAATTGAGGGGTGTGCATAAATATTTGACGCATCAACACAGACAGGAACAAGCGCCAGGTGCCGCTTGATTTATAGAAATGCGTTTGTAGTCGCGCAATTCATTGCCAAATCAACGCAGCATGCGCCAAAT
>JAGWBU010000041.1 GCA_021295735.1 Candidatus Poribacteria bacterium
AGACGGTCAACTCTCTGAGAAAACCGCAGTCGCAAGGAAGCACAAGCCCCTACCTTTAGGTAGTGGGTACCTATGACAAAATTAAGGGCTGCATCCAAGAGAAATAAAAAGATGCCTCCATAAATTGCAATTACGAAATCAAAAAAAGCAAAGCGCGTAAATCCTCTTTTTGTAGTTTTCATAACAATCATTATACCACTTTGGAAAGTAGGCACAAAGCACATTTAAGATTGACACTCATACCCTAAAAAGAGTATAATAAATGATGAAAGTTTCTATGGTATAAGTAGTCCTTGAGTTGGCACATAAAAAGGAGAGATTAGCGTGTTTCGCATAAAATTGCAATTACAGAGAGTTATAGTTGTCTGTATTTGCGTAATTGCTTTGATCGCATGCGGAAGCGGGGAAATCCAAAATTTTGAGGGCATTCAGGCCATATCTTATCCGCGCGTAGATCGGTTAGACATCAAAATTTATCTGCTTGATAGAAATGGGATTCCACTAATATGGAACCAGAGCATTCTCAGTCCGAGTGTCGGTGTTAGCACCATTTCAGATGCTGATTTTACCACCAACGTGGAAGTCTATTCCATGCGGGACGGCAAGAAACATCGGAAAGTTTATGATGGAAGATTATACGATGTACGATGGGCACAGGAACCGAATAGTCTTGATAGACTCCTAAGCACAGAAATCCCTCGTAGACTCATTGAAGATGATCCCGAACGCGATACACACGAAGGTGTTATTACTGTTGAAGTCAAAACTGAGAAGCAAGGACCTTTTACGGATACCATAGAAAAAACTGCTATTTATAAGAGATAACGATGCCTATTCACACACAGGACTATAGACATTGGGAAGGCACACTCAAACCACGCAACCACATACAGTGGTGGGTTATTGCAAAGGCAGAATTGAAACTGCTCGCCCAGCGCAAAATTGTCCGATTAATTGTTGCGATTCCACCGGTAATCTACATCTTGTCTTACGGAATCTTTATTTATATTTTTAATATTCTTCCGGATGTGCCTACTGGGCTTGATATTGATCGCGGTTTTTTTCAGGGATTTCTATTCAGAATTGAAACGTTTTCGTCTGCGTTTTTGGTTGCGTTAGTCGTTATTTTTGGTGGGGCAGGATTAATTGCGAATGATCTAAAGCACAAAGCGCTTTCACTTTATCTCTCTAAGCCAATTTCATGGGTAGATTATCTCATTGGTAAATTTATCGTGATTGGTACTCTACTTATCTGTATGACGTTGATTCCTGGACTATTACTATTTCTTGAGCATGTGTTGTTAACCGATACACCTTTTTTGAAAGAGAATTACTGGCTACCCCTTTCCATCATCGCCTATTCGGTAATCATCACCACTATAACGAGTCTATTGATCTTGTTATTCTCATCGCTTACAACAAATTCCCGCTATGCGACAATCGGTTTTTGCGCTGTTTGGTTTGGATTGCCTGTCCTTCATCTCATCCTTAAAGAGATTCTTTCAACAAGCACAGTTGCTTTAGTCTCTATTTGGGCGAACTTCGATCGTCTTGGAAATGCTCTTTTTGGTTTGGAGAGCAGCTACAATATGCACTGGTCTTGGACTCTCCTTTTATTAGCTGCGTTGACTGCCGTATGTATCCTTGTACTCCGTCATCGGATACGGGCTGTAGAGATTGTTAAATAGCCCTATTTTTTTCTACTTTAATCTTGCACCATTCGCATCCCACATATCAGTCTTTTAATCTTGCACCATTCGCATCCCACATATCAGTCTCGGAGTAAACCTGCGGGGGTGTTATTGCAGTTAGCGTCGGTAGCCAATCTGGTTGGAACTGCTGAACCAACCTTACTGCATTCTGGTATCCAATCCGCTCCTTCGTCTCGTCATCAAGGTTTGCCGTTTCTATTTGTGCTTGGACTAAGCGGAAATCATAATACGGCAAGTCGCTACCGAACATAAGTCTCTCATTGCTAAGATGATTAACAAGGTGCACTAAATCCCAACTTTCATCTGCGCCTTCAGGTTTCTGTGCAACATCATACCAAATATTCTCCTGCTTTGCACAATGCGCAATGGCATCAAGTTGTCCTGCTTTGCTCATTGAGACATGTCCGATGATGAAGGTTATCGTTGGAAACCGTTGGGCATACGCAGCTATATTTTGTGTTGAACCTGCCTGATGCAGCAGACATAATCCATTGTGCATTGCTACGACTTCAAGGAACGCGTATAATTCACCACCGAGTGAATGTCCAGATAACGCCGGATGACACACAAATCCGACTAAACCATCGTCACACATTGCCCTGTCAAGTTCGTCTACACCTGCTTGCTCATGCCGAACTTCTACAATCCCAAGTCCGATAGGGAAACGTTCGGGATACTTCCGACAAGCATTCGCGATCACCTTGTTTTGTGCCCGCGTATCTAATACACCGCGTGCCTGTGGCCCGCCTGCTGTCGGACACGGAATCGCACCAATAACATTTGCCGAAGCCATCCTCGCGAGGCATCGTCCTACGCTTTGTCCAATGACCGGTGCGCGTGATACCGTCATGCCGATGTGGCAGTGTACGTCAAAATAGGGGTACATAAGTTCTCCTTTATCAAAGCATTAAAATTTCGGTACAGGTGCATAGATATTAAAGCCATCTGTTTTGTCCTCACCCTGCAACAGATATATTTTGTGCGTAGAACGCCATTCTGCCCCCGGATAACGAACATTTGCTGGCATGTAGCGCATTGTATAACCACAGCGCCGTTTCTGTGAAACATTTGGACTGGAATTGTGGATTGTCCATGCATCGTGAAAATGGCACTCCCCTACCTCCAGTTCCAAATTTACCGCCTTTGATTCGTCTAAGTCTGCCTCCACAACCTCGTTCCCAAAGAGGTTATTGTCACGATTCACCTTTTCATAACGCCGATCGCGCAAATTATGACTTCCCGGAATGACACGCATGCATCCATTTTCTATCTTTGATTCATCAACCGCCAGCCACATCGTGATGACGTTCATCGGTTCAAGAGATTTGCCCCAATAGACACCGTCCTGATGCCACGGCACTGCCATACCATCATTTTCGCGTTTGCTGATAAAATGACTTGACCAAAGGACAACATCCGGTCCGACAAACCGTTCGATGACCTTCAGCACGCGTGGATGCGTGAGATATTTGAATAGGTACGGGTGCTCAAAATGTGGAACATCCATCTGTTCAGGCCGTCTACCTTCAGGCAGATTCTCTATCATTACATCTACATAATCGCGAAGTTCGTCCAACTCCGATTCTGTAAAGATACGCCCATAAGTGAGATACCCATTTTCTTTGTAAAATTTAACCTGTTCATCAGAGACTGTTGTTTCTAATTGCCAACTCATGTGTCACCTATATTTATAATATGAAACAAAATACAGTTTAGCAAAGTATAACACATCATCGTTTTCTTGGCTACATATTCGTTGAACGCTTCCGACTCACACCTTGACAGAATGCACAGCGTATGATAGACTTGTTGTTATGAAAATTGTAGTTGCGCCGGATTCATTCAAAGGAAGCGTTACAGCACTGGAAGCAGGGAACGCTATTGAGCAAGGTCTTCGCCGTGTGTTTCCAGATGCGATTATTGAAAAAATTCCAATGGCGGATGGTGGTGAAGGCACTGTGCAATCTCTTGTTGATGCCATTGGTGGACATATTCAAACGCAACGTGTGCGAGGGCCACTCGGAAACGAGGTTGACGCAGAATTTGGTATCCTTGCGGATGGAGAAATAGCGGTCATTGAGATGGCATCTGCTTCCGGCCTGACACTTGTTCCACCTGATAAACGGAATCCACTGCAGACCACTACTTACGGCACAGGACAACTTATCCGTGCAGCTTTGGAAGCAGGTTGTAGACGCTTAATCATCGGTATTGGCGGGAGTGCAACAAACGATGGCGGAACCGGAATGGCAGAAGCACTCGGCGTAAGATTTCTGAATGCGGATGGGAATTCGATTCCGCGAGGCGGTGGTGGACTGGGTGAATTAGCATTGATAGATATAACGGGTTTACATCCCGCAATTGCAGAAACAGAAACAGTTGTTGCTTGTGATGTTAATAATCCGTTGACAGGTCCAGACGGAGCATCCCATGTTTATGGTACCCAGAAGGGTGCAACGCCTGAAATCGTCAAGATGCTTGATACTCATCTTGCACACTTTGACAAGATTTTGACGCGGACACTCGGACAATCTTTCAACGACATTCCCGGTGCGGGTGCTGCAGGTGGGTTAGGTGCTGGATTGATGGCGTTTCTCAACGCGGAATTGAAACTCGGTGTTGAGATTATGATTGACACTGTTAAACTGAAGGATAGGATGAAGGGGGCATCTCTTGTTTTCACAGGTGAGGGTCAATTGGATTTTCAGACTGCGTTCGGGAAGACTCCTGTTGGCGTTGCGAAGGTAGCAAAAGCAGACAATATTCCTGTGATTGCGATTGCGGGTGGTATTGGTGAAGGTGCTGATGCCGTTTATGCCGCTGGCATTGATGCGATGTTGGGAATCGTTCAAGCACCAATGTCGCTTGAGGATGCTGTTGAAGATGCGATGCAACTGATAGCCGATACCGCTGAACAGGCTGCGCGATTAGTTGCGATTGGGAAAGCGTTCAACATTGAATAGTAAAAGAGATTTGCTTTTGTGGTAGTCGGCAGTGTGTTATTTGAATCGTGGATTGTCTTAACCAAGATTCACAGGATTATAGGATTTTCAAGATTGTTGACTTTCTTGATTATAGTCCACCTCTTGTAGGAGGCGTTTTCAACGCCGATATAAAAAATCGGGTTTACAAAACCCTCCCACAAGAAACGGAATGGGCCTACTACTGGAACAGTACCGGTATATCTTTCATAAAATCATCGGTCTCGTTTTGCCATCTTTTCAGCTCAGTCGCCAATGAATTGATACGTTCAGCATGTTCGGGAACATCGGCAAGATTATTTGTTTCCGATGGATCGTTCTCAAGGTCAAACAGTTGGAGAAAATCCGTGCCGTTACCAGTTTCTTTAGAAACATAGTAACGGATCAGTTTCCATCGCCCATCACTGACAGTGCGATGGATGTCTTTATACGCGGCGAAAACCGTATCGCGAATTTTATCCACACAGCCTTCCATCAACGGTACTAAGCTACTACCTTCTACTGTATCAGGACAGTCAACTTCAGTTAGGTCACACACAGTAGGAAATACATCGTAAAGATAGGTCAAAGCATCCACTGTTACGCCTTCAGGGACTCCTGGCCCGGCGAATATAGATGGGACACGGATACTATGGCTATAGAGGTTCTGTTTTCCGAGCAGCCCGTGTTGTCCAACAGCAAGCCCGTGGTCGGCAGTATAAATAACAATAGTGTTATCCAGATGCCCTTTTGCTTCTAACGTCTGCAGCAGCCGTCCCATTTCGGCATCTTGACTGGTAATCATACCGTAGTAATCAGCGATGTGTTGTTGGACGATTTCAGGGGTGCGTGGAAATTCTGCAAGAACTTCGTCACGAATCCGCATTTCCCCGTTGTCAAATGGGTGTTCCGGAAGGAAGTTATCTGGCACAGGGACCTCTTCAGGTTTATACATCGTCGCGTATTCACCCGGCGGTGTACGAGGATCATGCGGTGAAGTAAAGGAGAGATAAAGGAAAAATGGATCCGTTTGGTCGTAGTTTTCTATAAATTGAACGGCAGAATCTGTAAACAAAGTGGTAGAAAACTTATCACCAATATACCTTGCGTCTTTCGGATATTTTCCTGTCGGATCAAAATCGAAAATTGGCACTTTATATTGATTGCCCATGCCACCGAAGAAAATTGTAGCGCCGTCATCAAAACTATCTGCAAACGTTTGTCTGTCATTGTGCCACTTACCACTAAAAAATGTGTGATAACCTGCTTGACGCATCACCTGGGGCCATACAGCATAATCTCGGTTAATCTGGTTTGCACCGCTTCGGAATAGACCTGCACTTGTGAGAACAGCGGCACGACTCGGAACACAAACTGCTCCCGAAAGCGACCCCATGATGTGGGTTTGGTGGAACGTTGTCCCACGTGCCATAAGTGAATCCATCGTTGGTGTTTTTACCGTTGGATCACCCATACCATCAATGGCATCCCACCGATGGTCATCGGCAATCATGAAAAGAATATTGGGTTGTGAAGGCATAATTCCTCCTGTAATTGGTTGTCGGTTTGTAGATAAAAGAGAGCATTTTTTAGATACTACAATTGATTTTACAATTAGCGATATACCATTTTTTAACTATGTAAATGTAAGAGGCGCAATGAATTGCGCGACTACAAACGCTATAACTTTAAAATTATGTTTATTTCTATGCTACACTATAACCGATCATAACTCGTAAAGGAAATTCTAATGAAGATTGCGACTATTGAACAATTCTATCCACGTCGTCGGATGCGGCTTGTAAAAATTACAACAGACACCGGCATCGTTGGATGGGGTGAAACGACACTTGAAGGTAAACCGAAAAGCACATGGGCGGCAGTTGAAGAACTTGCCGACTATTTTATTGGTAAAGACCCTTTACGTATTGAACACCATTGGCAGCATATCTACCGATCTGCTTTTTTTCGAGGCGGTAATATCTTGATGTCTGCCCTGTCCGGAATCGATCAGGCGTTGTGGGACATTGCGGGCAAATTTTACAATGTGCCAACGTATCAACTCTTAGGTGGCGCTGTGCGTGACCGTATCCGCGTTTATGCACATTGGGGCATCGGCAGTTTAACTGACGATGGAAAAGCCTCTGCAAAAGAACGGCTTGAATTTTTACAAGAAAAAGGAGGCTACACAGCGTTTAAAAGCGGGCCTGGTGGTAAATGGCGCGGACATGAACCTCCTGCAGTGATTGATGCTTTTGTTGAACGTGCCTATCTGATGCGCGAATGGGTCGGTCCCGATGTTGAACTTGCCTTTGATTTTCATGGTAAGATGACACCTGCTCTCGCTATTGAGATTTGCCACGAACTTAAAGGCATGCGTCCAATGTTCGTTGAGGAACCTGTTCCACAAGAGAATGTAGATGCTCTGAAATTAGTATCTGACCATGTTCCGTTTCCGATTGCCACCGGTGAACGTCTACTGACCCGTTGGGGATTTCGCGAAGTTTTTGAGAAACAGGCGGTTGCTTATCTACAACCTGATACCTCCCACGCTGGCGGTATTACTGAACTGAAGAAAATCGCCAATATGGCGGAGGTTTACTATATGCATATTGCACCGCATTGTGCGATTGGACCGGTTGCTTTTTCTGCCTCCCTTCATGTTGATGCTGTCGTTCCAAATTTCCTTATCCAAGAGCAAATTGATGACGGTTTGGGTGCAGGTTTATTCACCGAAGATTGGCAAGTTACAGATGGCCACATTGAGTTGCCAACAAAACCGGGGCTCGGATTCGAAATCAATGAGCAGGAAGCGGAACAGATGCTTGATACCTATCCTGAAGAACTTGGCGGCGAGTATTATTATGATACCGACGGTAGTGTTGCGGATTGGTAACATAAAACAGAAGAGAATCAACCGCTCAAGTTATAGAATGACAAAAAGGATATTTTCGCAATTACATTAGTCCGACCCTCGTACAGCCTTTGCTACCTCGCTAACTCTTGCCAACACAAACCGCCATATTTTGGGCAAAATTATTGGATTAACAATAAGAATTATGCTCACTATAAGCGCGACAAACAAATCTTCATAGCCGTAGAAAGAACTTAAGGTTATTCCTATGATTATGCTTGCAAATATCCAAAATAATAGATAAGGTTTAATCTTTTTCATTTTCAATCGTGATCAGCAGCATGAAGATTTCGCGTTATCACCAAAAAGCAAATTGGATTGGGTTTTGAGATCACTAATTTACTACAGGTTTACGGTGTGCAACATAAGGCGGTTCAAGCATCAACTTCTGGTCTTCATCTGTCATCAGCTCGCGGAGTGCATCGTCATATCTACCTTGTCCCCATGAAGCATGTCCTGGGGAATACTTGAACAGAATTGAGCGGCGTTGGTGCGTAGCAGTCCACGGAAGGGTACCGTGAGTTAACGCTTCCGTGAAGATGACAGCATCGCCTGCCTTCTGATGCACAGGCGCCATACAAGTTTTGTTGTCTTTCACGGGTCGGAACTGCGGTGGACACGGATAGTTGCTTTTGTGGCTACCAGGAATACAGCAAAAACCACCATGCCCTGGCAGCATATCTGTCAAAGCCCACGAAACAACAGTCAAACCGTTATACATCCGATCATTTCGGAAGACGTAATATTGTGATGGATCGTAAGGCGTGCCACCACCGTGGAGTGTTCCACCAGGGTTGCCTTCTTTCATCAAGATACCGTAAACATGATCAAGCCGAAATTTTGGGCCGACAACCTCTGCTAAGCATGGCATGATGCGTGGATGGTTGAGAAGTTCCCGAAAAGCCTCATTTTCCCAACTCAAGAAACCACCGAATCGTTGTGAATGGATGTTCTCATCCGCAGGATCAGGGTAGTCTTGCGCGTCAATCAGAGCATTTAATCCCGCAAGTTCATCTGCCCCTAAAACACCTTCTATATTGACATATCCCCACAAGTCAAACAGATATTTTTCTTCAGCGTTCATAAAGCCATCTCCGTTGCTGTTATTGATGCGGTGAGCGTGAGGTCGGTTCCATCCGTGTAACAACGATTTTTGATCTATCAATGAGTTCACCGACGCGTGCCGAGATTTCGTTTACCCATCTATCGTCTTCGTAAACCGCCGCGTAGAGTTGTTCCCGCTGTTCCTCACTTTCAAACCGTCGGATCCAGACATAGAGGTCATCCTCTTCTTCACCGATAAAACTACCGATAACGACCATTCCCTTGGAAATCTGGAACGGGATAATCGTTTCCTCCATGTATTTGACCCAGTTGTCGCGTTGTCCGGGTTGGGTTCGATATTGACGTAATTCAAAAAATGCCATATAAATCTCTCCTTGTTGAAAATTTAGGTTATTAATTGAGAAGGCATTGTCTTGTTGGTAAATATGAGGGATAATCCAAAAGAAAATGAGATAAACAACTCATTCTGGTTTGCTGTTTTTAGGCATGTGCTCGACAGTGTTTTGCTAAATCTTTACGCACAATCTTGGCAATTTCGGGACCAATTTCCTGGAGTTTTTCTTCTAATCCTTCATTTTGGATAGAGACTGTAGAAATGAATGCCCCTTTATCTAAATCAATAGGGAAACCGTCTTCTTGTTCAACACCGTTGCAGGCGTACCGAACCCGCGCGAGGAAAAGCGGTCCATTACCATCTTCATACTGGAGTTCAACGCGCAAGAATTCGATAGTATCAGTCCCTTGCACGCGTCCTTTCAGGTCAAGTGTCTTAATTGTTAGATTGAACGGAGACTTAACTTTGTAGCTGTTCATGAGTTTACCCTTATTAATTATCAAAGATAGTCGAATCTAATAGTAAACCTCAAAACGATTTTTTACAGCGGTTGGAGGGATGTTGCCGTGGGCAAGAATTTCAGCATCCCGTAATGCCCTTACAAGTGTTTCTAATTCAATTGTTAGGTTTGGTGTCCGTGGAGTGCCTTCACTTGAGGGCGGCTGCATTGAGTGTTGTTCCAGAAAATGTCCCATATTACTTGGATCAACAATTCCCAACAAGAAATCGGGAAATCCATCGTGTTGGTAGGGTGGTCCTATGCTTGTAGGAGAAGGTAAGGTTTTTGCGACTGCTTTGACTGGATCTAAGAGTTCTAAACCTTTAGGTAAAGGTTCTTGAATTTCGATTTCATGCACGTATGCCGGGCCGTTCACAGTAGGAACTCTCACGCTACTCAACATCGCGTATCGCCACGCGACTGCATAAGATCGGGTGATAGAAATGAAAGGGCTGTTAACAGTGCTTCGAGCAATATGAAGCATCAACCGAGTTATAGTGGATGTCATTCCGGGTGCCCTTGCGGCAAAACCGCTTTCTATTGGGTCATTTATGTGCCAATAGGTGCCAATACCTGATCCGCGATAGAATATCGCCATAAACCTTTTATTCCGTTTTCATTTCCAATATGGATATGTAAGTGTACCACAAAATTTGTGAATGTGTCAAGTGAATTTTATCGGGAATAGATCGCATTTAGCGTATTGTGTCCATACTAAGAGGATGTAAAGTAACCAAATGCCTCAGGCATAATTAGTGTTGATTTAGTCAGGACTTACGCATTTTTTTTTTTACAGTCCCACTGATAAGGGATTTAGGGGGTTAAAAACACCAAAGCAAGGACTTTTAACCCTCCTTCATCAAGAGGGAATGCGTAAGTCTTGTTAGTAATGAATTGCGAGACTACAATAATACAAATCCGAAGAAAATGTTGGGTATTAAGGTCTTACTATAGAAGGAGTCTACATTATAACCGATCATAACCATAACCATTACCGGTAATCTCAAAGAGTGCGGATGCCGCTAAGAAATGGATATCCGCATCTGCGTCTTCTAAAACTGTTTCCAGAATCTGTGTTGAACTGTAGTTTTCTGCATCTCCGAGTGCTCTTATCAGATCGGCGCGGAATGCACGCTCTGTTTGTTCTGCGTGCAATTCAGTGAGTTTTGCGACGAGTGCTGCAACCGCTTTATCGGTCCCAATTTTGCCGAGTGCACGTGCTGCGTCCCTGCGGATTTCAATATGATTTTCATCGTTATTCATGACTTCAATGAGAGAGCCAGTCGTTGAAACATCCGCAAGTTCACCTAAAGCCTGCGTTGCTAATCTCCGAACATCCTTATTGTCCTCATTTTCTCCGTTTGAGACGAGGACGAGGTCTTCTAATAATGCGAGCGTGCCAGTTTCTCCAATTTTCTTTGCAGTATCTTTTCGGGTATCCACATTTGAATCGGCGAGTGCTTCTCTAAGCTCCGAAACGTTAAGCGAACGTGTGCGTGCTAATGCAACGGACGCAGCATTTCTGATCGGATTTCCTTCCCATTTGTCATCCGTACGTGCCTGCATTTTATCGGAGATGAACTCAGGTAGATTAAGTTTTTTGGCAGATCTGACGATAACTTCCCAACTCCAGTTCCTTTTCCTATCGTTAAGTGCCAAATTGCGTCTGTTCGCTGCGTCTTCAAGTGCAACAATATATTCTGTTTCGTCAACAATGCGATTAGCAAGCGCTTTCGTTGCCTCTGTTCCCTCAATTGCGCCAAGTGCTACCGCAGCTTTTATGCGCGGAGAGGCATTTGCCAATGCAGCCGTACTGGCATCTAAAGGAATCCGTTTATCCTCCAAGATTGCGATAAGGCGAGGAACAGCTTTTGTGCTTTTTAATTTTCCGAGTGCTGTGATTGCATTATTAGAGATATTACCGATTCGGATGTCAAGGGCACGGATAAAGAGGTCTTCTGAAGCCGTATCACCGATGTTGCCGAGTGCGGTGACAGCCGCAGCACGGATAACATCCGTTTCTAACTGATTTTCAACCATTTCGCTCAGTTTAGAGACAGCTTTTGCATCTTTTATACTTCCTAAAGCAGCGACTGCTTGTAACCGCACAGCACTGTTTTCATCATTGAGTGCTTCGCGGAGTGCGGGTGCTGCGCGTTCGTCGCGAAGCGCATTTAACGAGGCAGCTACTGCTGCACGGATAGATACTGCTTCTTCCCGGTTTTCAAGGATTGCGATTAAGGGTTCTACTGTCTTTCGGTCTTTAAAACCACCGAGCCGAGTAACAACCTCTTTACGAATAACATAACTCGGATTTTTCAACTCGGCAAGCATCGTGTCTAACGCTGAAGCCTTATGAATGACACCAAGCATATAGACGATTGCCCAGCGAGTCCATTCATCATCAGCAGACTTGAGCGCGTCAAGTAGCAAATCGGTTGTGGTTTCATTTCCATCTTTCACAAGTGCGCCGATAACCTCATTTTGAACGGATTGAACTTCATGACCGTCCTCAAAACTGCCGCGTCCTTTTTTAACAATATCTACAAGACCTTTATCAGCCAGAGCAGGACTTATTTCCCTAAGTGCTTTCGTTGCCTCAAGACGTGCGGTTTCATACTTATCCGTTCTGATTATATCAAGCAAAGGTTCAACACTTTTCTGTGATTTAATTGTGCCTAAAGCAATCGCAGCTTCTTGGCGCACTACCCCCTGTTTATCCTTTTTTAGGGCGGTAATCAGTGCGTCAATAGCGTTGTCACCCCCGACTCTGCCGAGTGCCCATGCGGCACTGCGCCGCACCGTTGCCCGTTGATCGTCTGCTAAGGCATTAACAAGTGGTTCAACGACGGTGTCGCCCTTGAAAATACCGAGTGCCCGTGCGACTTCACTCCGGACAAGGCTGGGAATAGGCTTAAGTTCACCCCAAATTCGATAATTAGAACGCGGATAATCTGCTGTCCATTCGATATTCAGCGTGTCAAGATGGGTTCTCAGTGCGTCAAGTGTTTTATACTTCCGTTTCATGTGGCGCTGAAAATCGGATATTTCGTCATACTGCATTGACAAAACCCAAAAAAGTGCGGGGAGCGTTTCTGTGTCTTTAATGCGGCTAAGCACCTTTACAGCGTTTGCGCGTATAACAGCACTCGTTTCATCACTCAGCATGAGTAAAAGCATCGGTTGGGTAGCATTTTTAGGTTTCAACTGCCACAACGCGTTGATAGCAGCAGACCGAACCGTCTCTCTACGTAGTTTATCCATTGAAATCGCAATCAATTTCCGTATTGCTTCTTCAGAGGAAACATTAATTTTGCCAAGAGCTTCTGCTGCTTGTGTAACTGTCGTATCGTCAAGTTCAAGTGCCGTGGTAAGTGCGATAACAGCTGCGTTATTGGGACCACGTGCTCGCATGTTTCCAAGTCCTTTTGCAGCGATAGCTTTCACCTCTTTGTTAACATCCCCCGTTAGGACGTCAATAAACGGTTGGACAGCGCGCCGATCGCCTATGCTACTCAGTACATTTGCAGATTCTAACTGCACATGGTATCCACCTGTTTGGAGTGCGTCTATAAGTGCCGGTATCGCGACGCCTCGCATTGAAATTAAGGCAGCGCTTGCTGCTCCCTTTAAATCCTCATTCGCCAAAAGCTGAATTAGAGGCACAACTGCCGCTTCCGCCCTGAGTCTTCCCAAAGTATCAATTGCTGCAGATTGTGCCCTCAAGCGATATTTTTTCATCCAAGAATCATCAATATACGCGCTTGCAATATATTGATATTGCTCAGAAAAGCCGTCATCTATGTCCGGAATGATGTTGCTTGCACCCGTTTCAAGAACAGCCAAAAGCGTTTCGACTGTTGACATTCCAATCCTGTTAAGCGCATCTATAGCCGTGTCTTTGACATAAGTGTTGGAATCTGCTAATAACTTGACCAAGTCGTCAATAGCTGCTTCTGCTTGAAGTTTACCGAGAAGTTTCGCTGCGTGCATTCGGACTTGCGCGCTGTTGTTTCTTGTAGCAAGTTGAAGAATTGGGACAATTTCGGAATTTGGTTGAAATTCGGGTTTGCAGAGTGCACCCACAGCAACAATAGCGCTATAAGCCACTTCCGGCACTTCGTCCGTTTTGGTGAGAATTAATTTGTATGTTGGAATGAATTCACTGCTTTGTAGCGTGCCTAATTCACGGAGCGCTGCTTTCCTTATCTGTGGGTCTTGGTGTTGGGTAGCGTTTTTTAGCAAGATAGTGAAATCAGAACTTACACCTTCTGTTTGATTGCGTAGTTGTTGTAAAAGTTGTTCAACCGATTGGATGACAGCAGGTTGATAACATTTCTTCGCCTCTAATAGCCCTGTAACAACAACGGCATCCGACCTCTTTGCTAAGTCCGATAGCAAACCGGGTTGTTTTTCAACTGCAGTGGCGAGTGCGGTGGCGAGCAATCCTGAAATAGAATTCCGTGACCGGATAAAACGTTCCTGTTGGTCAAGTTCGTCTGAATCCGGGTCCTCAAGTATTGAAATTGCATCAATACTGGCATTCAATGTTTCAAGATGTGTCAACGCTTGTGAGATGCCTTGGTCCCAACTGTTCGTATCTGCGCTGTTTCGCAACTGCAGGAAACGGCTAAGATGGACTGCTTCCTGGTTCTCTGAATCGTTGGCGCGCGATTTTTGAACAGCAGCCTCTGCTCCTGCATAATCTCCTTGAACGATTGCTTTCCGTGCTGAGAGAATAGATTTGTCTTCCTTTTCACCACACCCGATGAAAAACACAAGGCTGAAAATGAGATGAATACAGATAATAGAATATTGTTTCATAGAATATTGCCTTATTAACATAAAATTGTGTCTATTCTCCTGCAATTACCAATTTCGTGAGATCGGCTACAGCATAGATAGGTTTTGCGATACGGTTTAATAGTGCTAATCTATTTCTGCGTAGGGTAGCATCTTCTGCCATTACAAGTACATCATCAAAAAACTTATCTATATAAGGTTGTAACTCTGCTAACTGATGCAATAGTTTTGAATACGCGCGTTCCTGAATGTTTTCCTCAATGTCAGGTGCCGTATCGTTGATACAAGTATATAATTCTTTTTCCGCATCAACTTGAAGTAGTGATGGGTCAATAATACCTGGGACATTTCCGGATAGAATGTTTTGTAGTCGATCAAAAACATTGGCTGTTTCTTCAACTGACTCATCATCGGGTAAAATTCTAAGTACCCGATTGAGTGCATTATATACTGTCTCAAAATTGGGTGTCAAGCGAAATTCGGCGAGTGCGCTGGCGCGTTTGAGAATATCCCCAATGTCAACATCACCGACTGCCAAGACAGCATCAGCAAGGTCGGGGGTGTATTCCTTTGTTTGCAAGATACCACGCATACGTTCTCTTATGAAATCAAGTACGCTTAATCTTGTCCCATCAACCAATTCCACATCGTATTCATGGATTGCTTTGTGGACAACATGATTTAGATTGAGTGGTAATTGCCGATCTTGCAAAATGCGGATTATACCGAGGGCATGTCGTCGTAGAGAGTATGGGTCTTGTGAACCTGTGGGACGTTCCTCTATACCGAAGTATCCAACGATGGTGTCGAGTTTGTCAGCGATGGCAAGGATTGCTCCGGCTTCGGTTGCGGGCAATGGTGTATCTGCACCAAGCGGTTGATAATGCTCAGCAACAGCAGTAGCAACGGCTTCAGGTTCATCAGAGTTTTTGGCGTAATACCTACCCGTAATCCCTTGCAGTGATGGGAATTCAATGACCATGTGTGTGGTTAAATCTGCCTTACAGAGCCATGCTGCACGTTCAGCGTGATGGGAAATCGTTTCTGCTAACTTCAATTCTGTGCTGATGAATTTAACCAATACCTTTAGCCGTTCCGCCTTATCTAAGAGCGAACCGAGTTTGGCGTGAAAGACGACTGCACCTAAACGTTCAACTTTATCGGCGAGATTGGTCTTCTGATCCTCACTGTAGAAGAATTCTGCATCATTGAGTCGTGCGTGCAGGACACGTTCATTTCCGTGCCGAACACCATCAATATTGCCATCTGTGCCATTAGAAATCGTAATGAATTTTGCAGCAAGTTCGGTTTCGCTTTTCCACATCGGAAAATAACGTTGATGCTTTTTCATTGCAGTAATCAGTACTTCAGTGGGTATTTCCAAATGCGACTCGCTAAAATTACCGACAATCGGTTGCGGATTTTCTACGAGATAGTTGACCGTATCCAACAATTCCTCATCTAACTTAGGCAGACACGCTTCGGTTTCAAAAACGGTTCGCACCTGTTTTTCTATGGTATCCCGCCGTTCCTTCGGGCAGACAATGACACCAGCATTGTGCAATTGCTGGATGTAAGTATCTAAGTCCGCCGATGCCAACGTTATTGAGTCGGGATGTAAAGAACGGTGTCCATACGTTATACGTGCTGCGTCTGCTGCACCGTAAGCACAGTTGACAACTACATCGCCAAGCAGTGCGACAAGCCATCGGATAGGACGGGCAAAGCGGGCAAATGCGCGCGGTTCTTCAGAGTTTGTTTCCCAACGCATCGTTTTAGGAAAGCGGAGTGCTTCAATCCATTCGGGTAGGAGCGTTTCTAACAGTTCGTGCGTTGATATTCCCTTTTCAAGTTTGGATGCGGCGATATATTCTCCACGTTCTGTTTCAACGATGCGGAGATCAGAAATTTCAACGCCCTGTGATTTTGCGAAACCGATAGCTGCCTTTGTCGGTTCGCCGTTTTCATCGTAAGCGATACTTTTGGGAGGCCCTACAACTTCTGTTTCTTGACTTTCTTGTAACATTTGGACATCCTTGATAGCGAGCGTCATACGCCGTGGTGTGCCAAACGTTTGAATTTCACCAAACGGAATTCTATGTTCCGTGAGGGAATCGGTCGCGATTTTGCTGAGTTGTTCAAGGGCAGGCGGCACATAGCTTGCGGGTATCTCTTCCGTCCCGATTTCAAAGAGAAGTTCAGCGGTTTCCGTGTGGTTAGAAGTCTCACTTACAGCAGTTTCGATGTGGTTAGAAACCGCATCTACCGTAGAGGAAGCTGATTCTGTCCTGAAACGTCCAAGTAGTGGGTGTCCCATCTCTTCGCGTTGTGTGACGTAAGCGCGTGCGATACGTTGTGCAAGCCGCCGCACACGTTCAATGTAACTCACCCGTTCCGTTACGCTAATAACGCCGCGCGCATCCAGCATGTTGAAGGTATGTGAGCATCTCAAAACATGGTCGGTTGCGGGGAGAACTAACCCTGCATCTAAACACGCGTGCGTTTCCTTCTCGTAGGTGCTAAACAGGTCAAAAAGCATATCCACGTTTGCGTGTTCAAAGTTGTAGGTTGAGTATTCTACCTCGCTTTGGTGGTGGACATCCCCATAATTAAGGTGTTCGTTCCAGCGGATGTCAAAGAAGGTGTCAACATCCTGCAAATAAAGTGCAATCCGTTCGAGTCCGTAGGTAATTTCAGCGCAAATCGGATCGAGATCAATGCTTCCCATCTGTTGAAAGTAGGTGAACTGTGTAACTTCCGCGCCGTTCCACCAAACTTCCCAACCGAGTCCTGAGGCACCGAGTGTCGGTGATTCCCAGTCGTCTTCTACAAAGCGTATATCGTTTTTACGGGGAGAGATGCCGAGATGGTAGAGGCTTTCAAGGTAAAGTGGCAGCACATTTTCGGGTGCTGGTTTTAATATTACTTGATATTGGTAGTATGCACCGAGGCGGAAGGGGTTTTCTGCGTATCTGCCATCGGTGGGTCGCCGGACAGGTTCTACATAAGCAACCTGCCACGGTTCGGGACCGAGGCATCGTAAAAATGTGGCGGGGTTAAATGTGCCTGCGCCGACTTCTATATCGCATGGTTGTTGAATGATACATCCGTGATCTGCCCAAAATTTTTCTAATGCTAATATTATTTCTTGTAAGGTCATATCTGTTTTTTGTTATTTGCTCCGTTTGTGTTAGTTGATTCGGATATTTATTGTAGCATGAGGAAAGGTTTTAAGCAAAGGATTTTCAGAGACGATGTGTAAATATTTGTCAAGAGTTAGGGTTAAAGCGGCTACCAGAGATTCAATTTATCTTTTCAACATTTTTCTGTCTGAATCTCGGATTTACACGGATTACTCAGATTGCGCGTATTAAGGAGATGTCGCGACCGGAAGGTCACTCTTTATAGAAGAGTTAGGCACACTGAATGTCTATAATACCAGATTCATTTGATTCATCGTCTTTACATACCGCTCCGCTGGAGCGGAAGACAGAAAACTCCACGTGCTATAAACATACCGCGGAAAAACAAGACGAATTCCGTTAATTTGGTATAAGTTAAGGTTGGAGAGATCCAGTTTCAGTGACACTTGGTGCTATTATGAGGAACCATCTGTGAAACGTGTTAGTGCGGATGAAGTTCAATAATTCCTGTTGAGAATGAAATGTTGACATCAAAATGCGACAATAAATTTAAGCCTAATAGACCTGCTACTCCTGATTTCGCGGGTAAGTCATGACATATAACATTGATGTCTTCAAGCGTTTCCCCAATCGCTGTCAATTTACTCAAGGTGATAAGTTTCCTTGATTCAATACCGCTGCCTGTGACAATTTCGACTTCTCTTTCGGGGTTTGAGAGGTTATATCCCAAATCCAAAGCAATCTTTGTTGGAATTGAGGTAATTGAGGCACCCGTATCTAAAACTGCAAGCAGATCCCTGAAGGTATTCCCATTTATACCACCTACCGTCAGGCGAAGGATAATTGACCTATCTCTCGGATTAAAGGAAATGCGTCCCATTATAATAAATATTCGAAACCTTTTGGAAGTTTACCTGTAAAATGTATCGCTGCACCGCCTTTATAGTGGCCAGAGACTTCATAAATATCGTCTCTGGATTCACTATGAGCGGCAACAACCCCTGACAACAGTTCAGTATTTTCACTGTGTTCGCAATCAACGATGAACAACCATTCGTCAGGATATTTCTGTTCCATTTCTTCAAGTGTAAGGCGTTCGTTAGACATTTATGTTTACACCTTTTCAAACGCGTTTCTACTGTTGTAGGCGTTTGAGAACTTCCTGTGCTTTTGCAAGTTCGGCTTCAACGTTTTGCCGTGCTTGCGCTTCTTCTTGTGCCAACCTTTCAGCCTCCAACGCGCGGGTTTCTGCATCTTGCGCGCGGGTTTCTGCCTTGGCAGCTCGGTCCCGAGAAGGTTCTAACCACGTTCGCGTGTTAGGGTTATACAGCCGCAGAGCACCCTCTCGCTCACCTAACTCTAAACCGAGGACCTCAGATGGCAGCCGGCCATCTATGAACGCTATCTCCTCATATTCTCCATCAATCAGCCGGAAACCGACGAAAGACGGCTCTATTTCATGATATGGATCATAGATATAATACTCTTGGACTTGCAGGATCTTCGCGTAAATCTCCTTCTTTTCTTTGAAATCCCTTGTAAAAGTGCTGGGACTTGCGAGTTCTATCACAAAATCAAGTGTAGGGGACTGTTCCCACGTTTTATAGGTTCGGAGCTCTTTTTTTGAGACACCGCGCACCATGAACACATCTGGAGAAATAACTTTATGAGGATCGCCCTCCTCATAGTAGAGGAGCAGATTTCCAGACACATGTACGTCCGGTACGTCTCGAAAATGCCTATCCACCATATCTACAAGGTCTTCCAATGCTCTCCGATGTCTTTCTGTTTCTGCCATGGGTTCACCGTCTGAAGAGGGATAGACGACTGTCGGGGCAGAACGTATTTTTTTCATGGCTGCCGTGTTTTCGTTCAACTTGGTGAGTGTCAAGGTATTCCCTCCATATAATTTGTCTGAAATATTTCTAAAACAACATGTGGATTAGTCCAATGAGGCGTTGATATGTCAATTTTACGTTTCCTTCAAGGACATATCCACTAAAGTTGATAGCATTATACCCTATTTTAACCTAAGTTGCTACCTATATCGCGAATGCTCTTGTAGGAGGGGTTTCTAACCCCGATTTAAAAAAGAAAGCATAAGAATTAGCTCTACAAGCTTGAAATCTTGTTCGTAGCAACTTAGGTTATTTTAGTAGGGACTGTCAAATCTGTTTAGTAGTGACCAATCCGGTTCGTCTTCGGGGTCACCGAGGGGACCGTGGGCGTTACGGACGATGCGGCGTTGTGCATCATACCAATCGGTGTAGCTTGTGGCAGGTTGGAGTTTATCGTTTCGAGCGTCCATCAGATTTTGGAGGGTATTCTCCATTTCGTCTGCTAAAGTTTTTACTGCGGGATTGTCAATCAAATTGTTCATCTGCAGCGGGTCTGCTTCTATGTCATATAGCATACGGTTACCGTCAAGCCACCGAGCGTAGCTATGCGTTTTTGTACGGACACCGCGCCACTCGTCGCCATCAACGAGATAATCGTAGGTTGCACCGAAGTTCATCATCAGGATAGCGTCCTGTTCAAATGCATCCGTTTCACCACGCCAAGATGCGGACAAATCATAGCCTTCCACTGTTCGAGGAGGTTGAATTCCACATAAACCGCAGAGCGATGGAAATAGGTCTACGGGAGATGTGAGCGTGTCACAGGTGCGATTGTCTTCAAAGACACCGGGGAGCCGCATGATGAGTGGCACTTTGATTGATTCCTCATAAGGTTTTTTCTTTGCCCAGAAATTGATGCCTTGTGCGCCACCCTGCGTGCCGTGGTCTGATCCGAAAATGAGTAGTGTATTTTCTACACGTCCCGTTTTTTCCAAGTAAGCCATCAAATCCCCAAGCATATCGTCTACTGCTAACGTCATGGCGAGGTAGTGTCGGTATATTTTTAAGGATTGTTCTCGCTGCTTCTCTGGCACGTTTTCAGGTAGTTGGAGTTTTTCGGGGAGGCGGTTATAATATTTTTGCGGTGCAAAGTCGTCCGGTGTGGAATGCGCTTGATGCGGAGAGATAAACAGACAAAATGGCGTATTGTCGTCCATATCATCCATACTTTTAACAGCAAGTTTTGGCTTGCGAGCTTCGTCCAAAAATTGAAAGGCGTATCGGTTCAGCGCGTCAGTCTCATATCCTTTCCATCTTTCGTTTCGCCAACCGTCAAGATTTACAGTGCCGTTGAAATAGTCGGTGTGAAAGTTGTAACCCCGCCAGTGTTGGAATCCAAGTCTGTCGCGTCCTTCGGGGACATAATCGCGTCCGCCGATTTCCGGGAATGAACCTGTGTGGAGATGCCATTTGCCGACCCACGCTGTCCGATATCCGTTTCGGCTAAAAACATCACCGAGTCCGATTTCATCGTGTCGGGTTCTAACGAAATTGATGAGATGACCGGTTGTCTGTGGGTGTCGTCCGGTGAGTAACATGGAGCGGTAGGGTGTGCAGACAGGTGCAGTGGCAATCGCGTTGGAGAAAACGGTGCCTTCTTGCCCGAGTCGGTCAATGTGCGGTGTTTCAATCTGGGTGTCACCGTATACAGGCAATGAGCACGCACGAATTTGATCTGTGAGGAGGTAAACAATGTTGGGTTTATTCGCCATGTTTGATGTTTTCAGAAGCAAATTACTTGGAGTAAATTTCAATAGTCCCTGTTGAAAACGAGATATTAATATCAAAATGCTGAAGAAAATTCAAGCTTAACAGTCCTTCAACTATTGAATCTTCAGGTAAGTCATGGCATAAAACATCAATATCTTCAACAGTTTCACCAATTGCGGTTAATTTGCGCACGGTAATGATTTTTGCAGTAAAAATGCCGTTGCTTGCGAGAATATCAACCTCTTGCTTTGGATTTGAAAGATCGTATCCTAAATCTGTGGCAACTTGTGGTGGAATAGTTGTAATTGAAGCACCCGTATCCAAAGCAACAGAAAAAGTTTGGACATTATCAGTATTTATCGCCGACTTCAAGACTAAGGGCAATTAGGTGGCGTGTACTATCAAATGATATTCTTGCCATTACAAGAGGTACCCTACACCTTCTGGGGTTTTGCGTGTAGAATGCACTGCGATTCGTCCCGCGTAGTTCATTGAAATATCGCGTATCTCCTTACGCGATTTACTATGCGCAACGAGTCTTCCTGATAGTAGTTCGGTATTTTCGCTGAGCTCATAATCAACAATAAGCAGCCATTCATCAGGATATTTCTGCTCCATTTCCTCAATCGTTAGACGGTCGTTTTTAAATTTCCGAAGTTTCGGCATCACAGTGGGATGAGGTGTCTCAAAATAAAGTTCTAACGCTTCTCTGAGGTTGTCAATTGCTTCGTCTTCACTTTTACCTTGACTTGCAACATCTACCTCTAAACATTGTACCACAAACCATTTTCCTTCTTGGGAGATGCTTGCCGTAAAGGGACAGGTTTTCATTATATCTCTCCTGTTTTTACAGATATTGCTGTTGTTACGTCTAAAAATTTAATCCCAAACTGACACGATGTGCATTTTGCAGATACCCAAAGTCAGCAAATGCGTAATCAAGAGAAAGCGTCGTTTGTCGGAACTTTAGGTGTATCCCTAAACCGAGCGTAAGTCCCTCTTCATCATCGCTGCGATCTGGACCTAAGCGGAATTTGTAACCCGCACGAATTGCCGCCATCTTTCTGTACCAGTATTCTAAGCCAAGGTTTAGGCGTTCGCTATTATCATTCGGATGGTTGCCATCAAGCGCAATCGTGAGAAGGTTGCTTTCATTATCAATTAAGTCGTAGGCGACACCGAGACGGAAATTGGATGGCAGCGGATATTCTATAGTTTCCAACTCCGCTTTTCGCGTTGGGTTTGTCGTATCTGGGTATGGGTGATAATCCGCTGTTCGTTCATCGCCTGCTTCTTCAACACCAGTCTCAAGGTCGGGACCGCTAAAACTCATCTCAGGTCCAAAGTTTGAGAAAGACATGCCGATGCGTAAACTCCGCCAACCTGTGTGGTATAAAGTGCCAATATCAATAGCCATGCCCCTTGCACTTTCTCGGTGAATCTGCTGATGGATATATTTGGCATTGATACCAAATGAGAGATTAGCACCCGATTCTTTCTGATAGAGTTCTCTTGAATACGCTAACGACACCGCAGTATCCCATGCTGAATACCAAAGCCCCGTGCCATCCGGTTTCGCAAGGGTTGTGATTTCTGTGTCTGGGACATTGAGGAAAGTAACACTCGCTCCCAATGTGCCGACCTTTTCTATCGGCGTAGCGAATGCGAGATAGTTGTATCGAACATCCGCAAGCCATATCGTGTGCGTATCCGAAAAACTTGTCTTTTCAAGTTGACTTAACCCCGCTGGATTCCAATAGATAGTGGTGACATCGTTAGCGATTGCGCCGAAGGCACCGCCTAAGCTGTCTACCCGTGCCCCGGGTCCTATTTTAAGAAATTGTGCTCCCGCAGTTCCCACATTCGTAGTCGCATAACTGGGACACGTTAACGAAAATATAACCGCCACGATGAGCAAGAATGAAAGCAAGGGAGTATGGTTACGCGGCACGTGTGCCTTTTGTCCCTTTGCTGTCTTATAGTCCTGTAATTTCTGAGAAAATTTAGTATTGTGCATGTGTTTCTCCTAAAGCGTGGGTACCTTTATCGTATGATGGCAAACCGTCCGATTTTATTTCCGATGACATTGTTGCTTTCGTCCTGTGCTTCAACATGGAAGATATAAACACCACTTGCCAGTGCCTGATTATAGCGGTTGAGCAGATCAAACTCTGCCGTGCCACCCTTATCACCCTGTGCTAAACGTTCATCTGGGTTAAAAGGAGCGTCACTTTCGTGTTTGATTTCCCGCACTAATTCTCCCACCAACGTATAGATACGTATTGTGCATCGTGGTGGCAGATGTGTGAAAAAGACCTTATCTGTTCCTTCAGAAGTTACCGCTCTGTTCGTGACAAAGTATGGGTTTGGCACGACGCGGATTTTTCCAAGATCGGCTTCGATGTCTTCAGCAGCAAGCGACTCACCTTGTGTTTTCAACAACAGTTCGTCTCCGTCTTGTGGTGCTGCAACACCCCCCATTTCAACAGTGAATACATCACCAGCGGAAATTTCGCCGTTAGGGTCAAAAATATAGACGTAGGCACCGCGTATGAAAATGCGGAAATAACCTTCTGTATCTCCAGGTTTATATTCATCGCTCCAACCTGCAGCGGTTAGGATCGCATACCCATCTGCACGTTGGTCATTGAATTGAATTTCTTCACCCGTATCTTCATCTACCACCTTGACGTGTGTATCGTCAGTAAACGTAATAGAATAGGTATGGGGACGATAATAGGTTGCCCAAAAGATATTGGGCCACGTGTTTTCGCCAGCGCCTGGAGATTCGATGTTTACTGACCAATCTGTGACTGTGCCTGCTGTCAGTTTAACGTCATTAACTGGGTTTTCGTCTGGACTTCCGTAAGTTACGTCACGCCCTGTCAGTTTCAAGATAATCCCATCAAACATCGGGGAACGCGCCTCAAAAGCTTCAAAGTGGTTGGCATCATACCAGTCGAAAGTTTGCTTGTCCACTACGGTTTGATTTGTTACAGTGTCAACAATCTCATAAGCGGGGGGTTGGTATCCTGGACCTGTGATATATGCACCGGCATCAGTTTGTTTAGCACCATACCAAACAATCTTATATTCATGTCCCGTAACTTTCTTCGGTTCAAGCACCATTGGTTCAACGGTGACGGCTAACTTTTCTTGTCCTTCCACATCAACAGTAGGTGCTCTATACCCCGCAGGTTGCGCGCGTGGCACAACATGAACCATTGTCTCGATTTGACTACTTTCCATCGCTGGCAATCCTTTTTTGGGATTACCTGTATCGTAAGAGGTAACCGCGTAGGTATATTGGAGACCGTTTGTCAATCCTGTATCAGTAAAGAAATTCTTGATACCTACGTCTTCACCGAGCGCCTGTGATGGTGTGGAAACAACGCGGAAAATATCACCTGCCACTGGCGGACCAGAGGGACCATCGGTGATTTTTACATAGAGTCCGCCAAAATATATCTGCGCGCCAGACCGGTATGTTCCGTCAGGATGCGGCTCACCTGAATCCGGATCTTTGACTACAACATACCCGCCGCCATCTGCTGGGAATTCGGCATTATATTCCATAACTTCCCATAGTGTTGTGTTTATCACCTCAAAACTTGTGCTGGAATTGAATTTGATAGCGTAGGTAGCACTCTTGAAGAAATCAGCGAAGAAAGGTTCATCCCCCATGCTTTCAATTGTCGCGTCCGACTGCTTACCGACATGCGAGACCGTGAAGAAATTGCCGGTTGAACTCGGTTGGTCGAATTCCATCAACAATTCCCAATCTTCAACAGGATTGCCGGTATTTTCATCGTAAGCGGTATCCCGTCTATAAACTCTGTAGCCTTCAAAGATTTTCTCTGGGTCGGTTACGTCAACATACTCTTCAATGCCTTTATCAACACCGTTATCAACCCATCGTCCAGCACTTTCCCAGATAAGCGACACTTGTCCATCTGCGGGATAGGCCGTTACGAGTGGTGAAGGGGGCGGTGCTGGTGCCACATATTCATCATCATACAATTTCTGTGCCCAATCCGATGCCGCTTGCAGACCCGCAAGCCCTTCACCGATAGCCACTGCGATGATGACGTTGAATGTCTCGCCAGGGGCAAGCGATTCAATTGGACCGTAGGATTGGATAAAACGTTGATCGTCATAGTTTGCTGGAAGCGGTTCAACGCCAGGGGTGCTGATGAGCGCGTACATCTCTGCATCAGTTGTTGGGTCTGTGTCTATGGTAATTCGTTTGTGCGCGGTAAAAGGGATTTTAGCCGCATCATCCGCTGCGTCATCGCCCATATATGCATCCAATACGCGTAAACCGATGTATCCTGGTGCAGACGCATTGGAAAACCCGTAAGAGAGGTAACGGTTCGGATGATCATCTGGATTTAGACCGTCCGGCGTTTGGTCTAAAGCGACAAAGTCATCTGCTGAGTAACTTGCTGTCCCTGTTTCGTTACTGGAAATATCCACGTCATACCGAAACGCCATAAACACATCTTCGAGCGTGTCTTCCCCAACATTTTTGACGTTATACTCAAGAATAAAGAAGTCGTAGAGTGGAGCATAACTCCACTGGAATCCGTTGACTTCAATTTCTAAACCGAGGATCAACCCTTTATTAACTTCTGGGTTGGTGTCGGAACATTTGAATCTAATCAATTGGTTTGTCGGTGTTCCTTTTGTTGTTACACCGGGTTTTTTGGAAAGAATATCAACTGAAGCACCAGTATCTGGATCTTCAATTGGAACTGGCCAAATTTCGCTCTGTCTACCGTCTGCCTCAGCAACGCCGACTTCGCCATTCTTTTTCGCGCCGATCCAGATGTCCCCTTCATATATGTAGGAATCGTTTGTTCCTGCGGGCCACCATCCTGAAGGATTTTGTGTCGGATTGCTGGGATAGCCGACGACTGCAGTGTTGAATATAGCGGACGATAGATTTCCGACATCAAGTGCTTTCCACTCTACACCTGCATTTACTGATAGCGCAGTGAATGCTAAGATCGTAAATAAAAGACTATATCGCAAAAATTTCATATTTCTTTTACCTCTATATTTCGGGTTGATAAAAATCGTTTCCACTGAAAATGCATTTGGAATTCATGACGCGGTTTGTAACGCATAAGGTTGAATCAAAATATCCGCCGAAATTCCAAGACCTTTGTGTAATTTCCGAATCATCTCCAGAGATAAGGTACGTTGTCGATTTAAAATTTCTGATACGCAGAAACATGAACCGATATAAGGTTCAAGATCATGTTCGGTGAGTCCATGACTCTCCATATAGTGAAGAATTGCATCAATAGGGTCTGGGGGTTGAATAGGATAATGTTCATTTTCGTAAACATCCACCAGTGTCACAAGAACATCTAACTTATCACCTTCTGGTGAACCGTAACTTGCGTCCCAGAGTTGTTCTATATTTTTTAGTGCAGCGTTATAATCTGCTTCAGTTTTGATTGGTTTAACTTTCATAATTATCACCTTACACCGTAGCGGCATTGATTCTATCGTATTCTTGGTGCGTCCCAATAAATCGAATGTAAATAATACCGTACTGATAATTTATCGCTACTACCAACCGATAAACATTGCCCTTAATGTTAAATAACCCAAGTTGCTACCTATATCGCGAATGCTCTTGTAGGAGGGGTTTCTAACCCCGATTTAGAAAAGAAAGCATGCAATGTCTGCAAGCTTGAAATCTTGTCCGTAGCAACTTAGGTTAGCATACCATGCTTGAAGAGCACGTTCAGCATCAGAATGCTTCGCCCAAAATTCCTCAAAGTGCGGTGCGATATTATTCTCATGCATATTATACCATACTAAGGGGTTTACCCTTCAGTAAATTTAGTCACTGTGTTTCTGTGATTTCATAAATGCGATACCGCTGTTTTTTTCCATTTCCGACATCTATCTCGTCTTCAATAAGCAGCGGATAACTGTACTTTGTCTGCTTAAGAGAAAAAAGATACGGAATTGCGCCAGCTGCACGTGCTTCTCTTGCTTGTCGTGCAACATTGCGAGGTGCCTTCATGTGAACGTTATTAATCTGATAGGTTGACCGGTCAGCGTAATACATAAGATCAAAGTGTGCGCCGGTACGCTCATCGTCAAGGAAAAAGCAGACATTTTCAGGTAATTCTCGTTGGATACGTTTTCCGCTTTCTACATACAGCGGAATCTGTGCATTTCGCTCAGTGACCCTGTATGCTGCATGGACATAACGTCCCGCGTAAAAAACAGCAATTACAAGTGCCACTATGCGGACTCCAAGCCATATCCATCTTTGCCATTCTCTTTTGCTGATTAGATAAATACCAACGAAAAATGCAAGCAGGACACTAAAAACAATAAGCTGCTCAATAATCCAAAAATGTTTATGGATGAAGGGAGCGAAACTTCTTATGCCATCAATCGGAATCATATTTCGAATTTGGACATTTCCTTTAGTTTTTGCTGCTATAGCAGTGATGGTAACAATAGACAGCATTGATGCTCCCCAAATCGCTGTGTAAAGCCAATCCCGTCGTTGCCATGCCCTGCTAATGACCGCTGCCATACAAATTAGTAAGGGTGGCACAGCAATCATCGTCGCCGATGGTGTCTTGGTTTGTGCGAGTGTGTGCGGAACAATTACACCGATAGCCCACGCTAATACAAATAGTTCCGGTAATCGCCAACGTTTGAACATCATCACCAGCAAACACAACACAACCGCAAAGAGCGCTGCATAGAAAAACGGATAGAACAACGGCATATATTCAAACAGTGGACGGTCCCACGATGCAGCCCAATTTTCAACATTCGTATTAAGGTGGTCAATTACACGTTTATGTTCCCATATAAATTCTTGAGGATATTTTATCAAGCAATAGGTTGCCCACGGAACAACAGTTAGGATTCCAGCCAGAAGTTGTAATCCGACATCACTGAGTCGGATTCGCGCGTCTTCTTCACCTGATATAGGATAATCCGATTCTTGTACTTCAACCGTTGCAGGTTCATCAGTAGATGCATCATGAGTTTGGCTTCTGCGTTTGTACCACGCAACAAACCAGACAACCAACGCAATCCCAAAAGTGATAAGTGCCAGATAACTTTTTGAGAGATAGGCGATACCCATCGCTATCCCTGATAAGATATAATTTCTCCTTTTTCCGGTTCGTATCGCCCGAAGTAAAAACCAACATGAAACTTGAACCCAGAGTAATAGCGCGATGTCAATGTGATCCGAAAAACGATAACCGTGAACAGATTCAAAGAGAAACGGATTGAACGCCTGAAGGAACGCTGCGATGAGACCTGCACGTTTATCAAAAAGATCGGAAGCGATTCTATATGTCAACCATGCTGATACAGCAAGACTGATAGCAGATGGTAACCTAAGTGCAAAAGCGTTGATGCCAAAAATAAAGTGTGAGAGACAGATTTTCCACATGGCGACAGGCGGTTTATGTAGCCATATATGGTTCTCTCCCCAACTTTTATAATTATATTCCAGCCAAGGTTGATCGTATAACGTGAACTTTAACGGATGTTTCGTTAAATTCCGCGCGACCATAGCGTGGAAACCTTCGTCCCAATAGTGAATCTTGCTGTGCCCAAGGTTTCGCAATACCAAAACAAAGGAGGTAATCAGTATACACAATAGGATGATTTTTATTAGGACTGATTGATTTTTTGCGTTTGAACTTTCAAAAATCATCTGTTATGTCCTGAGTGTCTGAAATAGGAATACTTTTCCTTGCTTTTAGCGTTTTTAATAGATTTATATCTTCATAAGGATTTTTTGGAAGAAAAACACCATCCCAATACCTCCAATGACCGTTAGTCCTCCCATAACCACATAGAAAATACAAGTGGTGAGTTTTATTGGTGTGGATGACCCGCTAAAATACCTGTTCATTTCAGCAACTATTTCTGTAAGCAGTGAACGGTGTTCGCGCTGTTTGACCTTAATCATTCCAGATCCCAACCAAGACTGAACGGAAACTTGTAAATCGGCATCAATAGATGTCAATCGCATGGTAGATAAGGTTTCTTCATAAGGCAACTGAAGTTTTTCGAGAGCTGCAAGGAGTGCTTCACGAAACGACGTATCAGTAACGCCATAAGCAACGTACCCCTTTAACGCAAAACACATCATTACAAGAATAACTGTAAATAGGGCAGGGTTTAGCCATTCCATTAAGTCCATTTCTGTGAGATCCATATCGGGTAAAGCAAAATAGAAAGGGAATAAAATGACTGGTATAAACGTTGCAAACATGAGTACAAGCAGCCATTTATTTGATAACAAGAATGGTTTTCCCGTCAGAATACCTCGTAATCCGATTATCAAAAAAAAGGCTGCCAAAAATCCAAACATAATTGGGAACATAATTGAAAATATGCGGAAATCAATGTCCATCTATTTTCTCCTATGGCTTACTTTAAAGTTATCAGTTTGACTTATACCCATCCATCCTCAATCATCAATGTTAATGGCGATTCCATCTCTTCCATTGGTAGTTGTACTCGCTGTCGTTTCCGAGATGATTCATAAATTGCCATGAGCAGTTCAAGCGTAGCATATCCACAATGTCCACTTGAGCGATGTTCTCTGTCCTCTTCAATGGCGTTAATTAGGTCACGCACAGGGGTGATTTCGGGCGTTAGTTCCGGTGTCGCCCATTCGCCACCAGTCTCTTGATTGCGATAACGGATACCCGGTCCGCCTGGGGCAGCGAGTTCAATTTCGCCTTCTGTGCCGTAGCAGTAGATGTGATGATAACCCGGTGCGGTATCGTTCCCCGATTCTATGATGCCTCGCACATTATCTTCAAACTTGAAGTAACCGATCGCGAAATCCTCGGAGTGCAGATCGTATTTAGTCGGTGTACCGATACGTTCAATCTGACCTATTACCCAACTGACAGGACGGTCCCCGTAGACATACAGCATAAGGTCAACGGTATGCGTAGCATTATCCTTCAGGTCACCACCGCCACAGATGCCGTGAATGCGGAAAATGTCACCAATAGCACCTTCGGCAATCATCTGTTGTGCGTGCTGATACGGTGCGCTAAACCGCACTTGATGGTCAATTGCCAACTTCACGCCGTGTTCAGAACACGACTCAAGCATCGCCTTTCCTTGTCCGAGGTTTTCTGCCATCGGTTTTTCAGACAGAATGCCTTTGACACCGTGTTTTGCAGTTTCAATGACGAGCGGCGCGTGTAGTTTCGGGCGCGTACAGACTGAAACCAGATCAATTTCTTCTGTCTCAAGCATTTCGATGTAATCGGTGTAAGGTTTTTTGACCTCATATCTTTCGGCATAAGCTTTTAGACGTTCTTCGTCGAGATCGGCAATTGCGGTTATAGTCGCCCTTGGTTCGTTCACATACCAACCGGCGTGCATGTGAGAAATGCCACCGCAACCGATGATTGCAACCTTATAATTTTTGTCCATTTTAAGTTCCGATAGTTTTAAACTATATATTTCCGTGTAATACATTGGATATCGCGGGAAATACACGTTTTGCAAGGTATCCGAGGATACCCAGGGTCTATCTACCAAAGCGTGTCTACAATAGACACGCGCCTATTTTCTCTTTATGCAA
>JAGWBU010000186.1 GCA_021295735.1 Candidatus Poribacteria bacterium
CAGTGATCGGTTCACTGTCGGTGCATCTAAAAAGCACCTCCGACGTAATCCACGCAAGGCGGATTTTTTTAACGTCTACAAGGTATTATAGGACTTTTGCATTTTTTGTCAACAACTTTTTTGAATTTTATCAAAAAATATAATTTACAGAGCGGACGCACAGTGGGTAAATGTCCAAAAACGCCAAATGTCAAATGCGCATGCTGCGTTGATTCCCTCCAACAAGAGAAAAGAGTATTCATGTCAAAAACTTTACATACTCTTCCAATCGCAATCATTGCTGAATCTCTGACTTTGTGTTATAATTAAACCGAGATGACAGAAAAGATTATAGACATCAGGAGAAAGGGATGACAGATAAAAAAGAAAACGGACATCGCGGCTTACCTATTTGCACGCTCGGTGCAACAGGACACGGGAAAACGACATTGACAGCGGCGATAGCAAAGGTCGTTGCAAGAATAGGGTCAATCCGTTCAAACATCGGAAATCAATTTGAACAACAAGTGCCTTTTCACCATCCTATCCGCGAAGGGGTTAGTATTACCTATCGTGCAATTGATTACGAAACCAGCGGCAAGTTCTATTCACAGGTGGACTGTGAAACACAGTTGGATATTGTCAAATTGTTGGTTAGTCGTTCATTTGCTATCCAAGGAGCAATTTGGGTGGTGGATGCTGTTGATGGTGTTACGCAAGCGTCTGAGGAACATCTTCGCATAGCGAATCAAATAAATATGCCTACAGTAATTTCCTTTCTCAATACACGAAATATAGCAAAAGACGATGAATTGATAGATATCTGTCGCCAAGAGATGCGTGATTTACTCACTAAATATGAATGGGAAGAACAAACCAGTCCGATAATTGTCGGTGATGCCAATAAGGCTTTGAACTATAAAGGCGATCGGATCGGTTCTGATCAGTGGAAACCAATTGTTGATCTCATATTTGCGATGAATCGGTGTATGCCAGCACCTATCAATCCTGAAAGTTTGCCGCCGATTATGCCGATCTATGAAATTGTTGAGGAGTTGAAGGAACGTGTAACGGTGCGTGGTGAAATTGTACAAGGACATCTTGCTGTTGGACAAGCGGTAGATATTGTTGGTAAAGGCGATCGGATAAAGACAAAGTGTCTTAGCATTAAAGAGAACGAGGTGAGTGTTGAGTCTGAACCGGATTGGTTGTCTGTTGGACAGGTGCTGTGTCCACCGAAGACTATAAAGGCGCATTCTGAATTTACTGCTCTCATCTATCTGCTTACACAAGAAGAGAGCGGCACACATATCCCACTTATTGAGAATGATAAACCTGAAATACACTTATGGGGTATTGATATACCATCGCGTTTACAACTTCCACCAGATTTATCAATTGTTACACCCGGCGCGAATGCCCATGTTTCATTTGTTCTTGAATTACCGCTTGCAATGGAAGTCGGCACAACATTTGAGGTGAAGAAAATGGGATCACGGATAGGACTCGGTGTTGTGACTGCGGTTGTATAATTTGCCTTTGAATCGTACTATCGCGCAGTGGCAATTGCATCACATAATGTGAGGTCACCAGTATACAAAGCACGCCCTATAATCGCGCCACTCGCACCGATTTCCTTCAATGCTTCAACATCAGAAAGTGACGTCACCCCTCCTGAAGCGATAACATTTGCGGACACTGCTTTAATAATATCTGCAGTAGCGTCAACGTTAGGTCCTTTGAGCATACCGTCGCTTTTGATGTCGGTGTAAATAAGTGTTTGGACTTCAGCCATCTCCACAGCAAATTCAACTGCAGATTTTTGAGATACTTCTAACCATCCGTGTGTTGCGACCATACCGTCTCTCGCGTCAATACCTACAGCAATACGTTCCCCATATTTTTCACAGGCTTGTTTCACTAAACTCGGTTGCTTAAGTGCTGCAGTGCCTAAAATCACGCGGTGCACACCTAACGCCAAAACGGCTTCCAACTGCTCCATATCTCTTATACCGCCTCCAAGTTGAATAGGGATGTCAAGTACATCAACCATCTCACGGACAATGTGTAGATTTGCCGATTCACCCTGAAACGCACCATCTAAATCAACAAGGTGTAAGTATTCTGCGCCTTCTGCATGCCACCGCGTTGCCATTTCCACAGGTGAATCTGAAAAGACAGTCTCCTGTTCCGCGATTCCCTGTACCAGATTTACACACTTGCCACCACGTAGGTCTATTGCCGGTAAAATTTGCACTGTTGTTCCTTTCCACTATTCTTCTCGGAAGATTCCGAGTAACTTCAATTGCGCTATTGAGATAATAGCGATAATGATAAATAACACCCATCCGATTGTTGCTGCGTAGCCGAGACGCATAAACTGAAAGCCGTTTTTGTAAAGATACATCACAATGGTTGAGCCAGCATCAGCAGGTTCACCGCCATTCGTTAAAATATATGGCAGGTCAAAGAGTTGAAATGAACCAATCATAGATACGACAATCACAAAGGCAATAACTGGTCGTAAAGAGGGGAGCGTGATATGCACAAACGACTGCCACCAATTCGCACCGTCGACCGCCGCTGCCTCATACAATTCCTGTCGAATTCCTTGTAATCCTGCTAAAAAGTAGATCATGTTGAATCCTGCCCACTGCCAAACACCTGTTAGTATAACCGCAGGCATTACATATTTACCCTCACTTAGCCAGCCTATTTCCTTACCAAATAGTATAAATTCATTGTTGATTAATCCGGCGCGTTGGTCATAGATAAGATTAAATATAATTGCAACAAATACACCAGCAACCAGGACAGGGGCGAAGAAGGCGAGTCGCAGAAAATTCTTTCCTTTAACGAACTTTGCGTTGAGCAGAATTGCGAGTAGTAATGCTATCGGTAATTGGAGTATGAGCGTGCCAAGTGCAAAATATGTCGTATTCCATAGTGATTTCCAGAAAATCGGGTCACGAAATAGGTCTGTAAAGTTACTGAAGCCAACAAAGATTCTACTTTGGAATCCGCGCATCTCATAAAAACTCATGATGAGCGATGAGATTAGCGGGTACCCCATAAAGATTACAAAGAGAATATAAAATGGCGCAATAAAAAGATAAGGAGCGACTTTCTGTTGCTGATTCCAAAAGTTATATCTATTCCGTTCCGTTTTCATCAGTAATTTCCTAATTTAACGTGAGTTTGATATAAGAAATTGGTTCATCACGTAGATCCAATTGAACCAAGACAGACCCAACGTAACACCCAAAACGTCAGTCTTTGCTCCAGCGGAGCAATATGTCTATAGCAGCTATCCGAACCGACGTTTCCGCTCCAGCAGAGCGGTCCGTAATTTTATCACACATAGCACTCCGCTGGAGTGCTGGAACATATCCGTCATCAAATATGCGATAGCGTGATATTATTGTGTTGGATTTCTCTAACCTACATGTCGAACTCACGTTAATTTATAGTAAAACCTATAATTATAGTTAAAATCATAAATATATTTACATTTTTCCGTTTTTGTGATAATAGTTATATTATGAGATATTCACAAGACTTACGAAAACGCGTTCTTGATTTCATAGCAGATGGTAATAGTAAAGCAGAAACTTCTCGCAGATTTCAAGTTTCACGCCGT
>JAGWBU010000042.1 GCA_021295735.1 Candidatus Poribacteria bacterium
TCTTGTAGAAGGGGATTCTAATTCCGCCAAATGCCATACGGGGAATGCCTAAATGGTGTTGATTTGGATTTATAACAAAAGACATCCAGAATCAACGAAAGACCTTGTTTTTTCAGGAAAAATAAGGTCTTTTTGTTCAAAATTTTGTAAGTAGCAACTTGAGTTATCTATAATAAATACTCCCGTTGAGAAACATCATTCAATTTCATACACCACAGTGATATTCACGGTGACAGTCAGTTCGCCTGGGGCAATGGGAGTAGAAGTGCGTGCGCCATCATCAGCAAAAGCTGCTTCTGCTGTTGCAAACGCGATTGGTGGGCTTTCAAAATAGGTATTTTCCGAAATAGTAACAGGTTTGCCAAGCGTTACACCGCTTGCTTCCGCTAAGGTTTGTGCTTTCGCTGCAGCATCTTTTACAGCTAAACTACGGGCTTGCTTCTGGAATTCAGTCGTGTCGTCAATCATGAATTGAATGGAATTAACAACAATGTTATCTCCACCCGCTTTGGCAGCATCGTCAATAACATCGCTAAGGGTATCTAATTCTCGCACCTTCGCGCGGACAGTATTGTTTACTCTGTAACCACGCAATTTACGTTCACCTTCCGAATAGTCGTACTGTGGGTAGATACTGAAATTCTCAGTATTAATGTCCTTCTCAGCGATGCCATTCGCTTCCAGGGAATCTATTAACGCTGTCATCGCGCTTGCAGCTTCTTCGCGTGCCTCAGCGACTGTCTCTTTCTCAACGGATACACCTAAATTGAGCGTTGCTATGTCTGGTTCGCCCGTAACTGAACCGTTTCCTGTTACATGGATAGTTCTGCCGCTTGTTGGAGGTGACAATAGCTGCGAGGTATAACGTGTATCACAAGCGGTAAGTGTTGAAATCAGCAATACGCTGACTACTAATAAGCAATAATTACATCTTTTCATTTTTCTCCTACAATCTAAGTAAAAATTCTTCAATATCTCTACTCTGTCGGATTGACCCCCTTCGCCTCTGGCAAAGGAGCGTTTTCCGTAAGAGTGTCAGATTTTTTTATTAAATTATCAACATTTGATTTGTATAACATGAAAACCGTGTTTTTATCTTCGCTTTTGACATAAAGTTTTCCACCCTCCTCTTTTCCGAGGTGCAAAGTCGCAGTTCTTCCGTCATTGAGAATAGCAGAGATAGATGAGGTCGGAGAATCTAATCCGTATTCAACAAGTTCTTTTGCCTCTGCAAAATCATCTGTTTTCAATTGACTGAAGGCGGTGAGTAAGTTGTCTACTTCGGTTTGGTTAGCAGCTGCAGTCATGGGTTGGAGCATCTGCCATTTATTCTCAGCATCTAATTGCAGTTCAACTGTTTCTTCGGGAGAAGTGATATTTATCTCTGTAACAATGCCTTTATTAAAATTGAAGATGGTCCTATCTTTCCAAGTTCGCGTCCCTTTGTCAAAAACGGATTGTAGATAGCCTTGTCCTTCATAGACATCGTTGGAATCGGCAACGCGCACGTAACTGCTGAAAATTCCGGGTGTGGTTTTTCCGGCAAATAGATGCGCTAACATCTTATTGTTTGCATCCATCAATTTTGCTTCAACACCGCTGCTATCCACTTGGAATTCAGCTTGATTTTTCGGATTGTCAGAAACTCGGTTGGCATTGTCAAATTCTGCGACTTTGTTCAACAATTCATCAACGCTTTCGCTATCTGCCGGATAGTTATCCATAGAAGTGACAACCCATTGCTCGTTTTGCTTTGAAAGGGTTGTGGTTTCACCTTTAGCGATGATTTCAATTTTTGTAACTTGTTCTTTATTAAAGTCAGGAAATAGGGCAGTTGCTTCTTCAACCTTCTTTTGATAATCGCTTTTCCTGAATGGGTTCTCGAAAATTAGGACGACAAGTAGCAAAAAAACAAAGATGCTGCCTAAAATCAGAAGTTGTTTCTTTTTCATGACTCCATTCGGTTGGCACGTTCTAATAATAAGTGGGAACAGTTTAAAACTGAGATCCGTAGGCCCCAACCAACCGCTTCACTCTCCTTTTTAATAAATATCGGATTAACCCAAAGACAACAACTAACAGCGGAATCCCGATAGTACACATATATTTTATAAAATTTCTCTCAAAACCTAATGCCTCCCTTAAGGGTCTATCGGTGATGGTATGGGAACGGATTCCGATGAGGGCATCGCCAAGTGTTAACCAATCCAAACTGTTTAAGAAAAAGTTGACCCCATCGGAACGCAGTTGCGTGAGAAATTGTGCTGTTCCCACGACAACGATTTGCGTTTCGGCACTTTCGGTAATAGTTGTTCTATCTTCCGCATCTTGTGTTGGGGGAGATGTGCCACCATCGTTTTCGCCGTTGGCGTTCGCATCGGATGCAATTGCAGGAATTTCTTTATCAGCATAAAAACTTTTGAACTTTCCTTCTAATGCAGCAGCAACGGTATAAACTTGTAAATCGGTTTGCGGAATTCCAGGGCTAGGCATTAGGTTATAAAACCCTTGTATACTCTGTCCAAGTTCGGTTGTCTTTGCCAACGACGTTGCCTTGACATTCTCATTTGTTAACATTTCTAAAGAACTTGTCCAAGGTAACGTCAAATTTTCCAGTTGATTCGTAACAGTGTGTTCTTTTGAGAAGTCCACAATTTGGATGAAATAGGGATAGCTTTGAAAAACGGTAAAGGGGCCTTGTTGAAACGGCACTCTTGTATCATGGGATTTATGATCAGCAATTACATTGTTCCCAAGCTTGACTCCGTAATGTTCAAGCAGGTCGTTCAAACCGGTGCTAAGGGGTGTTCCTTGAAGCGTTCCGGGTTGCATTGTAATGGGATCAACCAAGAAAATTGCTTTGCCGCCTCGCATAATAAACTGATCAATTTCGTATTTCTCCCGTTCTGTGAAAGCCTGTTTTGGGCCTGCCACAATTAACGTCGTAACAGATGTATCAACCGGTTCTCCTGTTTGGAGGTTGACGGTAGTAAGATTATATTGCCCTTGTGCGTTCTTATCCAAAAGCGCGCGAAATTGCTGATTTCCTTGTGTTTGGGCGTTGATATTATACTCGTCGTGTCCTGTCAAAAATCCAACTGTTTTTGCTTCCTTGGTCGTCACCTTGAGAATTGTGGAGGTGAGTTCATACTCCAAATTAGAAGTTGAGCGCACAACTGGAAGAACTTCCTCTTTACCGCTGTAGCCGACAGAAATAGCCATATAGACGTTCACTATTTCAAGTTTGTCTTCCCTGCGAACATTGAATTGAACTTCAGGAATACCTTTGAAACGGAGTTCCTGTTTCTGTGTGTCGTCAAAATCGGCAGGGTCGATAAAATCGATCTGAAGTTTTTTGGAAAATGCCTCATATTCGTCCAGCACATCTCTGACATCACGACGGGTTCGTGCTACGTGCGCGGGTTCTGTGGAGAAGTAGACGGTGATTGTGACAATATCGTCCAAGCTTTTAAGAACATTTTTGGTTGCTTTTGAGACAGTGTAACGTTTATCCTCAGTGAGATCAGCACGTAAAAAACGGCGCGAGGATAGGAAATTAACCAGCACCAAGATACCTAATATGAGCGCTATAAATGCAACTGTATTGCTACCGTATCTGATCCGTTTATCAGCCAAAACAGTTTACCTCCTTTCTTAACGCCATTTCCGACTTTCAACTAACAAAGTGCTTAAATAGAGAAAAAATCCGATAATGGAAAGATAGTAGATGATATCGCGAGAATCAATCACGCCGCGTAGAATGCTGCTGTAGTGCGCACCGAGACCGAGATAACTAAAAATCGGGAATAACCAATTGGGCGTGCTGAAAAGCACATAATCTGTGCCGATAATCAACAGGACGAAGCAGATAGTTATTCCGAGAATAAAGGCGATTATCTGATTTTCAGTCAACGTTGAAGCAAACAATCCGATTGCCAGATACGCGCCTCCCATTAGTAAAAGCCCGATGTAGCCGCATACAATTGTTCCACCATCCGGGTCACCGAGATAGATGACCGAAAAGGGAAGTCCAAGTGAAAATAGGGCAGTAACGGCAAGCAATCCGAAACTTGCCAAAAATTTTCCGAGCACCACCTCGTAGTCCCGAATCGGTAATGTCATCAAGATTTCAGCGGTGCCGAGTTTCTTCTCTTCAGCCCAGAGCTTCATTGTAACGGCAGGGATAAAAAAAAGAAATATCCACGGCATTAACCCGAAAAATTCTCGTATTTCGGCTTGGTTTGCAAGAAAAAAGGTTTGGAAGAAAAGCCATGAAGAAATACCGAGGAAAAATGTGATAAAAATATATGCGATGGGTGAATTAAAATAACTTCTGAATTCCTTTTTGAAAATAGCGTTGATGTTCTGCATAGTATTCTATTTTTATGCGGGTATATGGTTATAGAAAATCGGAAATTAGTCTTAGATTTATTCCTCTTCTGTTGAGTCTACTTCGGTCGTTAATTCCGAGGAAGGGGAGATGTTGCCGTTTTGTCCAGATGTAAAGTGGAGGAATATGTGTTCCAAATCGACAGATTCTTGGCGAAGTTCTGCTAAACCCCATCCGTTTTGGACAGCAGCGTTGAAAAGGGCTTCTGTCACATTTTTACCTTCTCTCGCCACTGTGATTTCATAATTCACAACGCCGTCATCTGTCTTGACATGTGTAAACCCAACAATACTGTCGAGTTCTTTTAACTTTGTGGTAATTGCTTCTTCTGCCCCACGAATAGCCACATGCACCTTATCCTCACTCCGAACCTGCCCAATCAGTTCCTCCAGCGTTCCGTTTGCCACAAGTTCCCCACGGTTGATAATCAGAATTCGGGTACAGGTAGCAGCCACCTCAGGCAAAATATGTGTGCTAAAGAGCACCAGTTTCTCTTTTCCAATTTCCTTAATCAGATTCCGAATCTCAATTGTTTGGCTTGGGTCAAGTCCAGAGGTAGGTTCGTCTAAAATGAGGATAGGTGGATCGTGAATAAGGCTTTGGGCTAAGCCGACACGTTGTCGAAAGCCTTTAGAAAGTTCCCCGATGTCTTTTTGAATAACACCCTCAAGCCCACAGATTTCAACGACCGTTCTAAGCCGTTCTTTTCGTTGGCTTTTAGGAATTTCCCGAACTTCTGCCATAAACTTGAGGTATTCGACCACTCCCATATCTAAGTAGAGCGGTGCACTTTCAGGCAAATACCCGACGTTTTTTCTTACATCAATGGCGTGTTCAAGGACATCGTAGCCAGCAACGGTTGCACTCCCTGCGTCTGCGGTAAGATAGCACGTCAGGATGCGCATCGTTGTGGTCTTTCCTGCACCGTTGGGACCGATGAATCCTACGACTTCTCCAGCATGCGCGTCAAATGATACCTGATTAACGGCAAGAGTTGGACCGTAAGATTTTGTAAGTTCTTTAACTTCAATCATTACGTCTTGATTTTAATTTTTAAAATAGTATAGAGATATGGTTGGCGAAAAGGATTTCTAACCAACATCCTATAAGGATAAAATACGTTAAAATGATAACATATAATTTTTGCTATGTCAAGAAAAATTGGTGGACAGAAGAACTATTTAGATTTCGGTTCAGTTTGCTGAAGTTCATCAATAGAAACTTCTTCAACCTTTTCTTTATCAGCAATAAAATAGCGGTATCCTGGGAACTTTTCAGCGAGTTTCTTGTTCTCACTACCTCTATCTTTGGCATAGATGTGCGGTTTGGCAAAAGGGGCGTTAAATGGATAATGCACTTGATAGGCGCGCCCGCCCTTCACAAAGACCAGTGCTTGTTCTACATCGTTTTTGTCAAGATACTTTTTAATTGTCACATCTGTTCCGTAATATTGATAGGTTTTTACTGTTGCGGGCACATTAAAAAGAAATGCAAACAGAAAAAGACCGATAAGCACTAAACCGAGGATATTTTGAGCATGGACTTCAGATAAAGATTTCCACTGGGAAGTTATGAATTGCGTAGTCAAAGATAACCCTTGGCTTGTTAAGAGAATTAATGCCGGTAAACATTCGTACATAAAGCGTGGCCCGAAATCCAATTGGTTGAAAAAATAGAAGAATTGTCCGACGAGTAACGTACCTATCCATCCTACCAATAGCCACTCCCAGAATCTCTTTTTTCCGGACGCAAGGAAGATACAAGCAAAGAAAAGTGACGGTATTGGCCACTCAAAAAGAAAAATACTCAGAGCGTTCAGATTGCTAAACACATGTTTGAAACCTTGTGCTACCGTGTGTGCCTGATTGCTCCATGGTGCTTGGTGAAAACCTGGGTAGTGATCTTTACCGTGCATGGCAATATACCCGAAAAGCAGTGGATGCCCCGTTGTTGCATAGTTGTAAGCGAGGAACGCACAACACGCAACGAGAATAAGGATTGCTCCTATTAGAATATGCCGAAGCGACAATTCTTTCCGTTTGACAATTGCTGCAATTTCCAGCGGCACACAAAACCAGACCGTTGTGTAGGGGCGGCACAGCAGTGCAATACCTAAAGATGCACCGCATACCACCGCTGAAAGAAGCGGACGTTTCTTTTGGACCATCCACACGAAACAGAGAAATGCCAACGTTATAAAGAAGAGCGTTGAGGTGTGTGAAGCAAACTCTGAGGACATAAACAGAAAGAAGCTGCTTGCACATGCCAACATAGCGGAGAGTTTTGCAGTGGTCCTTCCATATAGTTCCTTGGCAAGTAGAAAGATGCAAACGATTGTCAAAGCACCAAGAATCGGATTGACAAGCCAGGAAATTTTGAAAATCACGCCTAACGCAAGGACAGCGGGATACCCTGGCGGATAAACCGTATACCATCTGTCGGAAAGGATAGTATTCCCGACTTCAAAAAATTCGGGTTCGGAAGGAAGCGGTGCAGAAAGCATCCCGTGTGCAAACAAGCGTGCCTGAAACATGTATGAACAACTGTCCATAAATCCTGGCACGCCATCAAACAGGTGCCACGAGATGGAAGCGCAGACCAGCACACAACCGGTAAACATCCCAATTATAAATGGACGCGAATGGATATTACGGACCCAGAGAAAAAAACGAGAGAGAGGTGTGAAGATGGGATAAAGGAATACCTACCAATCCACGAAAAAATAGTGCTATGCCGCAGCTGCCGAGAATGAGACGATATGAAAGATATAAAAGTTGTTGACTGTTAATATGTGTAACATCTACGTGGACATGGAGTGGCAACACACAGATGAATAGTAGGACACAAAGAATAATAAAATGAAGCAAGCGTTGCCACAATACGCGGATCATCGGCACTATCAGAAGAAGTGTACCGAATAGCAGTGCACCAGCAATTAGATTCGCACACCAAAGTGGGAAGGAGAAGGACAGATATGGGGACTCCCGGACAACAATAAGTAAGTTGTTATTTAGGGTATTATCAAGAAGAATGAGATGTTTTTTTATCCTGTATCCGATCAGGAGAAAAAGGACAGCACCTAAAAAATAACTACCTGTGCGGCACCATTGAAGAAGGGTAACGCGCATATTACCCCTATTCCACATCCTTTGCACACCGAAACCCATAAGTTGCAAGGCGATGAAAAGGTTTATCATAGTATAGGTAATCCGATTCAAAGTGCCTTCGTAGAGACATCCATGCCCCGCCGCGTAGGATTTTCAGTGGTCCCGGTTTTGTACCAGTAGGTTCTACCTCCAACCGAAAATCTTTACCTTCATAAGCATCAGCGCACCACTGCCACACATTCCCAACAAGATCAAAAACACCAGCAGGACTGACGTTCTTCTCGCGGGTTCCAACAGCATAAGGGGCTAAGCGCGCCCGATAGTCAATTGCCTCAAAATCAAATTCATCTCCCCAAGGATAACGTTGCTTCGTGTCGCCTTGGCAGGCGAGTGTCCACTCCGCAGCTGTTGGCAGCCGTGCACCACGCCAATTGGCATAAGCTTCTGCCTCATACCAACTCACACCCGTCACCGGCAGTGCCTTCCGATTTAGATAAGCTTCATGATAAGTAGATGGCACCCAGAATTCATATTTTTCAAGGAATTTGCGCCCTTCCTCCGACCAATACTTTTTATTCTTGTAGCCACCATCCTCAATAAACTGATTATACTGTTGATATGTGACAAGGTGTTTGTCAAGATAGAATGGAGTAACAGTTACTGTTTTTGCTGTGCCGAAGGGGTCTACCGTGCCACCTTCTATCTTTATCATTTCAGGTTGTGCCATCTGTTGTTCCTCTTTTTGTGTCTGCTCATCTTGCTGCGGTCCAGGTAGTTCACAAGAAATAAAAATACTAAGTATTACAAGTTGTATCCATAGTATACTTTTCATGGAGTTACTGCCTTAACAGGGATCGTTATCTCTGGTACATCCGGATGGGTTGTGAATATTTGGATCTCGCCTTCAACAAGTCCAGATGATGGATTATCAATTTTCGGAGTGATAGTAAGATCCACCTCATGCGCCGTTTGCGGTTTTGTTGCAAGAGACGCTTCTACTGCAAAGTTATCTGCGGCGACCTTTTTCAAAGCGAAAGGTAGGCTGCCATCAGTCTTGATTTGGACCTTCTTTTGTAAGCTCTTACCTGAGCCATCCAGAATACCCAGGAATAGGTTTTGCGGTAACACCATTATCCCGCCTAACACACGCCCCTGAAATTGAACTGACATCTCAAATTCCTTTGTATCGGTTCCAGGGAGTAATTCCTGTGCTTGTGCGGTAATCGTTAGCGATTCACTATACAAACCTACATCGTTCAGCGTTAAAACTGCTTCACATTCCAAACTCTCACCCGAAGGAATGCTCTTTTTAGGTAGTGTGACAGCAATGCCCTTGTCGCTCACCGTGTGTCCGGTTATCTCAACTACTTCCTTCAAATTATTCTTAAACGTTATCTTTTTAGAGATTGACTTTCCTTTTTCAGATAGTCCTAACTCAATTTTCTTAGGATATGCCACAGGTGGCACAATGACACCTGAAACCTTTAACCGAACCATCGGTGTAGCGGGATCATTGGTAGAAACAAAGACGTTTTGACTGAACCTACCGACATCCCGTTCAACAGCAACACGGATTTCACCTTTATCGCCCGATGCAATCTTATCTGAAGAGGTGTTCGTAGCAACACATCCACAATCCGAGTCTATTTTTTGAATGTGTAGTGGGGCATTGCCTTCGTTGGTAAAAGAGAAAGTAGTGACTATTTCCGAACCGACAATGAAAGGTTCCGGAAATTGATGCTCCCGTTTTGGAAAAACGACCTTCGCAGCACGATGAGAAGTGCAGCCCTGCAACAATGGAACACTACCGCACAACATTATAAACATTAGAAATAGAGAGGGGTAATGCATTCATTAACTCCTTAGGCAAGTAAATATGATGTACGACTGACAACTTAGATTGTTACTTACTTCTGAGTTTCCTGATGTTCTTCTTTTTCAACATCACCGCGTATATTCTTCCATCTACCTTCATCATCGGTGAGTTCTGATTCCTTCCATTCAAAGAAATCAGCAGGAAATCCAATATTGAAATCCATCTCTTTTATTGTCAAAATTATATGTTGATGCATAAATCCATCAGTGCGAAACCGCTTTTCCTCTCGAACTTTCGGAAAAGTAATGTTTAATTCTGGAACCCACTCAAAATCACGATACTTTTTCGAAATGAATAACCTATTTTTCTCCGTGTCTGTATGAGGTAATTCGTAATTGTGGTAAAATTCCTGTTGAAAAATCTCTGGCAACCCGTTCTTGATCCGCACATAGATTTTGATCTCCAGGTTTTTAGGAGTTCTAAAAGTGAGAAGGTAGGTATGTTCATCCGTGGCAATTTTAGACAAAATTACCTCATTCTTTCCTGCTTTAGTAATAAGCGGAAGACCAGGTGGAACATCAGTTGACATAGTAACTAAGTGTGGGATACCTGGATTTAGGCTTTCTGAGGAACCTATGATTCTATCATTGTCAAACTGATGTGGTAAGATTACCCTGAGCATTTTAGAAGGATTAGAGAAAGTACATTTTTGAAGTCTGCCACCAAAGAAGCGTATATGCTCAACAGAAGGATAGTTTTCAAACAGATGATTCTTTTCTAATCGATAAGTATATTGAGACCAAGGATCTCCAGGTTTTCCTTTTCCTCGAAACACTTGAAATGCAAGATTTGCTTCAAGAAAGACAAATCTTGTATTTGAATCCCAAAAATCGCCATATTTTTTTTCACTTTCAATACGGTTTGAGAGTCTTCTTCGGAGTGCGTCTGGATGCTGACTCTTTGGCACATTGTCTCGCATTTGCTCTTTCCACAATGAAATAATCGTACGTTGCCTTTTCCCGACATCATCAGGGTGAATCGGGTTCTTTTGATATAATAGGAATTTTATCTCACCATCTTGGATGAGGGTCTGGTAAAAGTTAATAAGTTGAATTAATGTTTCTGCCTCCATTTCACTCTCCACTGTGTTGATTCCAAACATTAAAAATATTAAGATTGATATTACCAATAGACAAATAAGAAATTTCATCTAATGTTCCTTACTCTAAGTGCATACGACAAGTTTAGAGATGAAAGTATATTGATAGTGAACTTTAGAATAAACAGACATTTTCAGTTGTCGGTGGGAACTCCGATTCCCGATTATCAGTGAGTTTGGTCACGAAGAAGAAATCGCTCCTAAAGAAAATGTGTCTATTTTAACGTGAGTTCGGTGTAAGGAATATGTTTTGATAAGAGAACTCCTATGGTATAAAGATATTATACCATTACCTTCTCAATTTTCAATTTCTTATACCGAACTCACGTTATTTTATTCCTAAGTTCACTTCATTTCTCATTTCAACCAATTCTTTGTAAAGGTAGAACTTATCACTCTTGAGGGGATTCGTATTCATCCTTACAATCATCAACTTTCTGAGCTGAAATATTTTCAGTGTCAGGATCGCTTTTACACACTACTTTAGAGGTTATGTTACCTTCAAAGTCTTCCATAGTTATTACCTCAACCATACAGTCTACTGTGCCTATTATAATATGCCTTTTTCCTTCATAACACGTATATCCATATCCATAACGCTGACAACCTTCTGTTTCCGATTTTAACTTAAAGACCATGGTTGTTTTGTGACATTGAGCTATTTTTGTTTCAAGGCATACAGGATCTACTTCAGTCTTAGTCTCGCCTTTACACCTCTTATTACTCTCAGGTAATCCCCAAGTAGTACCCTGTGGGGGAGGACTGCTCCCATTATTACTACTGGAGAAAATACTTGCTGGAACAACAAAAAGTGCTATCAGCATAAAAAGAACTGGAGTGAGTTTTAACATTTTAATAGACATAATTATCTCCTTTGAGAATTAAAAATAAAAATAGTTTTACACATCCTTATTGGAGTGTCAATATAATTCATTTATGCACTTATCGCAGGAATGAATTTTGTTTACATTCACCGAATATCGCTTTAGGCGACTTTCGGTGTTAAGATTTTCCTAACCCCCTGCCCCCTTGTCAGAGGGGAAACCTAACAACGCTTAGCACCAACCATGTCCCAAGACCGAAAAGCAGGAGTCCTATGCCTACCTTTACGGAGACAAGGTGTTTCTGTAAAATACCGCCAAGCTGCATACTGGTTGTGCCCCAATAGACACATCCGAACACAACAAGCAACGGCACAATAAACATCAAATTATACAGGAGCAGATAGGTAATTGCGTGTGTACGCATACCTTCAATTCCTGCGACAAATGTTAACGTCGGCAGGTATACCTGTCCTGTGCAGACGAGTTCCAAAGCCGAAATAACAAATCCGATCACAAGTGCACCTGCGATAACACCAGAGGTGCATGTCTGTTCTCGGATAACCTTATGAATTCGCAGTTTCAAGGTGCGGGGTAATTGCAACAAGATGTCTTTCGTTTTACCCTGCTTTGCCTTAACAGCGTCATATAAACTTAGTCCTGCCAGGACAAATGTCCCAGTTGCTGCTAACAGATAGACACATTTCGCTATACCCGAAAATTGGTTGATATAGTTCATAAACGAAAGCGTCCCTAATCCCAACAGTAAGTACGTCCCAAACACTGCCAACGCAAACGCACCGCCAGCAATCAAAATCTCTTTCCGTCCGCGTCCGACCAAATTCATATAAGAGATAAAAAACACAATCGTAGCAAATGCACACGGGTTAATCCCATCCAGCAAACCCGCACCAGCAACTGTTAAGGTCCCAAATCCGTGAAACCGATTAACGATTTCAGTTTCGGCAGTATCCTTATATGCTTCTGCCTCCTTTATACGCGATGTTACACCCGTTTTGAGATGTTTTTGAATAGCATTCTCAAGTCCTTGTTCATTCAGTTCCCCAATCAAAGCAGTATCTCCGATAAAAACAGCGGGAGTAGTAAGTCGTTTCGTTTCAGGCACATCGTAAAGTGTACCCATCGCTTCAAAAAGTGTCTGTTCTGTTTTGGGGTTGCGTTGGTCAACAACGATCTGCGGATACTTCTCCTTTAACCTTTTGAGTATTTTCACAGCACGCGCACACTTTTGGCAGCCCTGTTTGTGGAAATAGACAATATGTATTGCATTGTCAGACTCTTGGTGTCCAACAGTATCAAAGGACTCAGATGTTGTCAACGTCTCATAAGCTGCTAAGAGATGTGAGATGTTCGCGTTCGGTGTTATTTTCTCAGAGACGTTATAGTATCGGTTTTCAACTGCTTGCGCTTGTCCTTTTTTGTCAATCTCCACCGTTAACATGCCAACAGCAGCACCTTCAGTTGCGTTTGCTACAATCGCTGTTTTTCCTACAAATATGGGTTCTGCATCGTTTCCCGCAAAGTTTTTCTGTTCATTTCCCCCTACAATCAGAATATCTATCCATGACATCGTTTCGGCTAAAGTCTCCGCCTCATCTTGTGTAGCGTGAAACACGACGACCACAACATCGCTTTTTCTAACAAGTTCCGCTTTCAATCCCGCTAAAGCAGTATGCGGTTGTGTCAGTTCAAGATTAGGAAATTCCTGAGTGTATGTTTGGGATATTAAGGCAACGACTGCTACATCCATTGAAGCAGCTGCATGAATCAAGTAAGGATTCACTACTCCTTGTTTTGCGTTTGCCCAAGTAAAAGCAATTTTTGGATGGTTAGCGTGAAGCGCAGCAAGCGTTTCTGAAGTGAAAGATAGCTCATGAGGACCGAGACATAATACCAAATTAACGGAATTCGTCTTGTTTTTCCAGTGTTTTTTCTACTCTTCCGCTCCAGCGGAGCGGTATGTAAAGACGATGAATCAAATGAATTTGGTATAAGACATCCACCTCCATCGCATCTAAAGCGGTGAGACCGATCTGATAAATCCACTCTGCATTTTTATCTGTTGCATCAATGAGATTGCCGATATGCAGCCTTAATACAGCGTCATGTCTTGTGCTGAGGTCTGATATAAGTGTGTGTCTATGTGCTAATCCGCCTACCTGTTCAGTCCCGCATCCATGTAAACCGAGTTGTCCGTGTTCTTCACCGGAATAGAGGATTGTCAATGCATCTGCCCGATTCACTCCGAATGTGAGCAGTATGAGACCAAAAAGAATCGAATAGGTTAATAGGTGAACGGGGCGAAGTATTGTCCTGGAGGCGTGACATCTCAGCGAAAGTAGGGAGTATATGCTCAAGTCTTGTGAATATAGACGGGGGGGGGTAGCCTTTGCTAATATAAACCGAAACAATAGTGCGCCAGCACGCGGGCAGCAAAAAGCGTTTACCAACTTGTTAGGTAAAGTATAGATTAAATTAGGTAAATTACGTTGCCGGCTCATCATTACGTTACCTCATTATACCACTGGCAAGAAATTGTGGTTTCTGTGAGATACATTTGCAAAAGTATATAAAGGCAGAGTTTGTTTTTATGACACAATTGTATGTAAAATTAACCGTTGGAAATGAACATATTTTAAATAATACATACAAAAACAAGATTTGTCAAGTTAAAATTTAATAAAATTATAACTTTTATGAATTTTAAGGAAATTTATCATTTTAGGTAGGGGTTCAAAACAGAAAGGACAGGCATAAACACCTGTCCCTACTTATTTTCCGATAAATGCAACAGAGATATAGATTATATAGCAGCGGGACCTCTTTCACCTGTGCGGATTCGGATGGTTTCATTAATAGGTATGATAAAGATTTTTCCATCACCGATCTTACCAGTAGAAGCTGCTTGCTGCACAGCCTCAACGACTTTATCTACATTCTCTTCTGCGACAACAATTTCGATTTTCAACTTTGGCACAAACTCAATCGTATATTCGCTGCCACGATAGAGTTCGGTATGCCCACGGCTACGTCCGAATCCGCGAACTTCACTGACTGTCATTCCCCGGACACCGACATTGCTGAGAGCTTCTTTGACTTCCTCCAGTTTGAAGGGGCGGATAATACACTCTAATTTTATCATGGGATTTTCTCCTAATACCTACGCAAATTGGATAGGGTTGTCTCGGCGGATCCGGAGATTCGCCTTACGTTTATCAGGTTGCTGTGGACGGAACCTGATCCGTCCTAAAAGTGGATGCTACCTGCTTAATAACTTCAACGACTTCATCAACAATTTCTTCTGCAACAACGATCTCAATTTTCAATTTTGGTCCAAATTCAATCGTCCGTTCGCTTGTGCGATAGAGTTCGGTATGCCCACGACTACGCCCGAACCCGAGAACTTCGCTAACTCTCACTCCTCGGACACCGATATTGCTAAGAGCTTCCTCAACTTTATCCAGTATGAAGGGGCGGGTAATACACTCTATTTTTCTCATGGGATTCTCCTGATACCAACGCAAATGAATAGGGTTGTCTTTACGGATACAGAGATTCACCTTACATTTCATAAGGGTTGTTGCGGACAGATATAAAATATGTTTTTACAATGGACTGAGACATCAAATTAACGCGTTTTTCTTGGACATCATCTAAAATTGCGGATGTAGATGTTACCCTTCGCAATGCACATGAAAATCAACGATCGCGCTGATACGATGTCTCAGACTCGGGTTCCTGACCACAGGTTAAAATAGAAACAATCTCATGATAGAGACAGGTCTAAATATCGTGATAGAGGAAGAATTCATACGGATGTGGCCGCATATTAATCGCATCTACCTCATTTTCGCGTTTGTAATCAATCCAGACATCAAGTACATCTTCAGTAAACACATCACCTTTGAGAAGATATTCGTGGTCATCCTCAAGCGCATCAAGTGCGTCACCAAGAGAAACAGGCGTAGATTCAATATCCTCAAGTTCCTCTGGCTCAAGATCGTAGAGGTCTTTGTCCAATGGATCTCCTGGATGAATTCGGTTCTGAATTCCGTCAAGGCCAGCCATCATCAACGCGCTAAATGCAAGATATGGGTTACAAGACGGATCAGGTGTACGGAACTCAACCCTTTTAGCTTTTTCACTCTTAGAATACACAGGGATCCGGACGCATGCGCTTCGGTTTCTTTGGGAATAAGCGATATTGACTGGGGCTTCATACCCTGGAACCAACCGTTTGTAAGAATTGGTTGTCGGGGCAATGATTGCACACAATGAACGTGCATGTGCAAGTAAACCGCCGATGTAATAGAGCGCTGTCTCACTCAGAAGTGAGTACCCTTGTGGATCAAAAAATACGTTTTTCCCGTCTTTCCACAAACTTGTGTGCACGTGCATCCCCGAACCGTTATCTTGGAACAGAGGCTTTGGCATGAATGTCGCTACCAAATTATGAGAACGAGCAATATTTTTAATAATATATTTGTACAACGCTATCTTATCGCCGACAGTAGTAAGGGTGTCAAATCGGATGTCAATCTCACCTTGTCCTGCTGTTCCAACCTCGTGGTGATGTACTTCTACATCAACGCCGGATTCAATAAGCTTAAGGCAGATTTCAGAACGGATGTCCTGAAGCGTATCTGACGGGGGAACGGGGAAATAACCCTCTTTATAGCGGGGTTTGTATCCCAGGTTCGGATTTTCTTCGCGGCCAGAATTCCAACTACCTTCAACCGAATCAACATGATAAAATCCGGAATTTTGGGTCTGCCCGTAGCGAATATCGTTTAATAGATAGAATTCTGCTTCAGGTCCCCAATAACTAATATCAGCAATACCAGTGGACTGAAGATAAGCTTCCGCCTTTTGTGCAATATACCGCACGTCGCGAGTGTAATTCTCCAAGGTAATTGGATCTTTGATATTACACGTAATGCTTAACGTTGGTACTTGACATACCGGATCAACCAGCGCAGTCGCGGGGTCTGGAAAGAGCAACATATCGCTCTCGTTAATGGCTTGGAAGCCACGGATACTTGACCCATCAAAACCGATTCCTTCTTCAAACAAGTCTTCGCTCAATTCATCTACCATAATAGAAAAGTGTTGCCACATCCCTGGCAGGTCCATGAATTTGAGGTCAACTATCTTAATATTTTTTTCTTTTGCAAGTGCAACCACCTCACTTGGTGTCATTCGCATTTCCTCCTAAGTGAATCAATATAATAATCATAACTCGTGATGTGTCATCATATTGGCGCGCAATTTATAATTTCACAAGAATCCTTGTGAAATATATGCAAGGTTTATGCCAATTTTTAAACTTGTCTCAGTTTCGGCACTCTGACACAGGCCGATGAGAACAGAACTACATAGAACATAGAAGACACTTGATAACTAAACCTTTGATAACACGGCGCGTATAATTAAGTTGCAGAAACGCACTAAGATATATGCTAAATTATTAGGCATAGAATTGCCCAAATTTTCAGCAGAATCAAGGTCTTTTCTATTTCTTTAATTCAACGTCTTCAGCAAATCGACTGGTTTCGGGACCGTCTTGACCGGCATATTTATTTTCCGGTTTCAGACGGTAAGGCATACTTGATGGCGATGAAAGTTGTTCAAAGGTAAAGGCACAAATCCGCATGCCCGGATAGAGTAACACTGGCATTCGTCCGAGATTACCAAGTTCCAAAGTAGCATTTCCGACCCACCCCGGATCAAATAGCCCTGCGGTGCTGTGAACAATAATGCCAAGCCTACCTAAGCTGCTTCTACCTTCAAGCCTCGCCATCACGTCATCAGCTAATTCCAGTTTTTCGTGTGTTGCAGCGAGAACAAATTCACCCGGTTGCATCGTAAAAGCTTTACCGTCAGGCACCTTAACTTCCCGCATCAGATCATCAGCATCAACCTTTTCCTTCAAATCAATAAACGGATATTTGCTATGCTCAAAAACACGAAAGGTGTTGCCCAATTTGAAATCAATTGAACAACTCCCTAACTGTATACCTAAATCTGGCTCAGGTGTAATTTTGATTTTCCCTTCGTTTATATATCGACGAATATCCACATCTGATAAAATCATATTATAATATTACCACAATTTTGCAAAGATGTCACGTTTTTTGTGATAAGGACAGGGTTATTTAGTTTTCTATATTTCTGACGCATTTTATCACATGCGTTAATTCTTTATAATAGTATCGTCCGTTGGATTTCACTCCGCTCTACCCATAAATCAACGCTATGAATGCCTTTATGGCATTCAGCGGGTGTCAATTTTAGGATATATCCTATTGTGGGAGTGAATCAACGCAGCATGCGCGTTTGGCATGCTGCCAAATCAACGCCAAATGCGCTTTTTGGCATTTGTCC
>JAGWBU010000187.1 GCA_021295735.1 Candidatus Poribacteria bacterium
CTACAAACGCATTTCTATAAATCAAGCGGCACCTGGCGTCTGTCCCTGTCTGTGTTGATGCGCCAATATTTATGCACACCCCTCAACTAAATAGCCCTGCTGTATTGATAATCATCTTGACATCAGTCCAAAATAATAATATAATTATGTTGATTATATGTGAAAGTTGCGGCAAATTGAAACGGTAACAAAAATTGTTGAGAATATAATTTTCCCTACAAAACTCTCTTACCACTTATAACTTATAAAAGGAGGCCTCATGTGATGAGAGGTAAAATGTTTAGCAGAAATTTGACCTTGGCGTTTGTGCTTGTTACAGTACTCACTTTTATGTGTGCCAATATGGCACAAGCTGCGCTTGTTACTGAAGGTTTGGTTAGCTATTGGAGCTTCAATAAGGCGAGTATACAAGAGGGAACAGTTAAGGACGTTTGGGGAGAAAATGACGGAAATATCAAAGGTGATGTCAAAATAGTAGAAGGAAAATACGGCGAAGCGTTGGAATTTGATGGTGATGAAGATTTGGTTTGGATGCCTGATACAGAGTCGCTTCAGATAGATGAAGCAGGTACCATAGAAATGTGGGTTAAAATCGCGGAAATACAAAAATATCAAGGTCTTTTCATTAAGGCAGGAGCCTGGGCAGGACCTGGATATGTTCTCAGATATAGTTCCCAGTACCAGTTTCAAGGTGGTTGGGAATGGGTTGATTTCCACCAAGATGGTGAATTAATAAAAGGGCAATGGTCTCATGTAGCCATGGCCACCGACGGTGAGACAGCATTTCTATACCAAGATGGAAAACTAATAAAAACCCATGAAACGACTGTTACTGTAGACACTGAACCTCTTTTATTAGGTTTTACTGTAGACGTCTATTGGAAAGGGCTCATTGATGAAGTTCGCGTTTATGATCGAAATCTAAGTGAAAACGAAGTCAATCAGAACATGAATGCAGAAGGACTGGGTGTCGAAAGTTCTATTGAGAAACTACCTCTTACATGGGGAAAACTTAAGTCTGAGTAACTTTGGCTTATCGGTACAACTGCTCAATCCATTGGTGCGGTGTTTGGCATCTACATTATCAATAATTTGTCAGGTTCTGTAATACCAAATTAACGAAAATTACCTTGTTTTAGTGGTGATAGGAGCGGTTAGGAAACCGCTCCTACCGAGACGGATCCCGTTAATTTAGTATAAGTCCTGATTTTTATAGAATTGAAAATTATGAATGCAATAGAATTGACAAAAACTCTTATTGGGTATAACACAGTAAGTCCAAAAAGTAATGTTGAGGTAATGGATTTCCTTACCGGAACGTTGGAATCTGTTGGTTGCGAAGTGGAACGGGTTGAATATACCGATCCAGCAGGAGTGTTGAAGGTAAATCTGATTGGTCGTAAAGGGCAGAATACAGGTGAGCGCGGACTTGCACTGCTCGGACACATTGACACCGTGCCTGCGGTCGGTTGGTCAGAAAATCCATTTGAGGCACGGATTGTCGGCGACAAGATGTATGGGCGCGGCAGCTGCGATATGAAAGGGAGTGTCGCTTGCATGATTGCGGTTGCGTCTCGGTACGATGCTTCTAACTTACATGCCCCGCTCTATATTGTGATTACTGCTGATGAAGAGGTAGGCTATTTGGGGGCGAGTGCTGTTGCAGAAAAATCAGAGATGTTTAAACAGCATGGATTTCCACAATACGGGGTTGTTGGTGAACCAACCGAATTGAAGGCTGTTTACGCTCACAAAGGGGCAGTTAGGTTTTCCGTCACTGCACACGGACGCGCAGCACATAGCAGCACAGGTGAAGGTGATAATGCGAACCTCAAACTCATTCCATTTCTTTCAGAAATGCGCGAAATCCATCAGGAATTGACAACTGATAAGCAATACTTCAATTCTGAATTTACCCCACCTTTTACAGATTGGAACATTACAATCAGTGATGGAGAATGTACCGCTAACATCACCGCGCCGCGAAGTGTTTGTAATATTAACTATCGTCCGATGCCCGGTGATGATCCACAAGTATGGATAGATCGGGGACGCAGTGCTGCGGAAAAATATGGGTTGGAGTTTGACCTATTCATCAATGCCGGTCCTGTGCGTACATCACCCGATGCTGACATCATCCAAGCAGCACTTGAAATTACTGGAGATACGAAACCGCATACCGTCGCATACAGCACAGATGCAGCGGTCTTTTCTAAGCACATGGAAACAGTTATTATAGGTCCAGGAAGTATTCTACAGGCACATACGGTTGATGAATGGATGGCGATGGACCAGTTTGATAAAGGTATCAGTATCTTCAGCCAGTTTGTGGATCGGTTCTGCGTTTCGTAGAAACTCCGCAGATAACATTGCGGTATTCAGTCTTGTAGGTCGGGTAAAGCGAAGCGAAACCATAAGTGTCAACTTAAGGATTTATTTCAGGTTGGACGCTATTAAATACAACCTACAAACCTCCCCTTATTGTAGGGCGGGGCACAGAGACCCCGCCCTACAAGGTGTGACGGGATTTTCTCGCTAAGTTGACGCCTATGGGTAGAGCGAAGCGAAACCCGACAGATATTCTTGTTTGTAGTCGCGCAATTCATTGCCAAATCAACGCTGAATACGCTTTTGGTATTCAGCGGGTATGAATCATGGCGAATGCCAAAAGCGCATTCGTCTTTAGGCATTCCCCGTGTGGTATTCGCCATGACTTGTCGCCTCGGACATTTAAACGAGTTATGTCCGTTCAGGGAGTTCCTTAAAAAAGACAGCGTCCGGTTTGACCCATTCCGCCTCACCGTCTGCCCACACTTCGCGTTTCCAGATAGGAACAATCTGTTTAAGGCGATCCATGGCATATTGACACGCTTCAAACCCATCTTTGCGATGCGGTGAAGCCACCGCTACAGCCACACTCACTTCACCGATTTCCAGCTTTCCCACACGATGAATCATAGCGACGCGATGGATACCCCACTTTTCCGCAATTTCTTCCGCAATTTCCGCCATCTTCTTTTCAGCCATCGGCGGGTATGCTTCGTATTCAAGGTGTTTTGTTGGTCTACCATCTGTATTATTCCGAACAGTGCCAAAAAATAGAACCACCGCGCCAGCATCCGGTGTCTCCACAGCCTCCCGAACCTCTGCACCTGTAATGACTTCAGCGGTAATCTTAAACATAACTCCCTCCTGTCACTGGCGGAATCAACGCTACTTCATCGCCTTCTGTGAGTTCGGTCTCCTCAGTAGCGTATTCCCAATTGACAGACATTTGCATCACTTCATAAAATTCCGCAATTTCGGGCCATTCTTCCTCAAGTCGTTTTAAAATTGTTTGGACGGTGGCGCCTTCAGGTAGCTGCATCTCCTCTTCGGATCTATCTAACATTTCGTGGCATACGGCAAAGTATTTGACTGTAACCTTCATTAGGGCTCCTTCGCTGTTCTATTCTTAGGTCAAATATAGTTTCTAAAAGTATATCATAACAGCGGAGTGGAGTCAATGGATGTGTGAAGTTCGGGTGTGTAAAGTTTTTGGCATGAATATCACGCTGCTTTTGTGTTTGTATACCAATAATTATTCCATGCTTCATTTTT
>JAGWBU010000043.1:0-17625 GCA_021295735.1 Candidatus Poribacteria bacterium
TGCCTCCGTTTGTGAGAAAATCCTCCAATAAAACAAATAAAATTTCTCCCAGTGAAAACCGGCAGAGATTTATCTTTGTAACATAACGTGAGTTTGATAATAGATATATGAACTTCATTTTGCATGAAATCTTATTCTAATAAGTCCGGTAGGTGCAGTTTCCTAACCGCACCTACCGGCCCTGGTGGAGATCAGCTTTACCGAATTAAATTCCTAAACTTCATAAAACCTCGCCTACTGAAACTTAGCAAATCACACAATTTGGCAAAGTATTAATATTGCTCCGATCCTTCAAGCGGAAGTGGTACTGCCCAAATGTTTCGATACTGAACTAAATTGCCGTGGTCCTGTAGACGTAGCGGTCCCGGTTTGGCAATCTCAGAATCAGCACCACCAGCTGTAGTGCCGGGCAACTGCACATTATTGAGGATTACCAATCCATTCTGTAGTGCTGTCACTCTGACGTTTTCAGTCATTTCACCTGCATCGTTAAACCGAGGCGCACGAAAGATAACATCATAAGTCTGCCAATGAAGTGGGGGTAAACAAGCATTTACAAGTGCTGCAAATTGATTGTAAATGGCACCACAATCGCCCTTGCCAGGCACTTCAATACCGTAAGAATCCAAGACCTGAATTTCATATCTGCCTTGGAGAAAAACGCCACTATTACCTTTTGCTTGTCCACTTGCTTCGGGCATATCAGGACACATGAATTCAACGTGTAGGAAATGATCCGTGAAAGTTTCCTTGCTTGATATGTCGCCGGTGCGTGGCTCAACAATCATAGCGTCACCTTCAACTTTCCATTTCGGTTCGCCACCGTCACGACCTGTCCAGTTGCTTAAATCTTTTCCATCAAAGAGAATCACAGCGGATTCTGGGGGTGTTTGTAACATAAGTTTTCCTTTCTAATGCTATACATTTTTGACATACTCCCCCAGCTAAAGCAGGGGGATTCTTAGGTCCTCTGCACTGGGTAAATTCTGCTATCAACAGTGAATGCGAACGCCAGCATTGCTTTCGCAAAGCATTTGTTCGTCTTCCATCACTTACCGCACTGGACGATGCCCCGCCCATTCATCTATTGCAGATTTTCACCTGCTTTAGATGGCAAGATCCTTTTTTGTGAAGTGGCACTGTTTCACTTGAAACAGTTCATTTCTGCCCTTTCTACCAGGCACCCCAACACAACAAGAGATGACTCACTTCTCTTGGGGGTCTTTTATGCAATATGTCTACTCGCTCCTTTTGAGAGTTCGCTATAGCGACTTTGGTAACGCATATCGCAGATATGTGCTGCATATCAACCCGCTCACGTGTTCCAGTTCACATTCGACTGGCATGATATAGACGCTCTCCACCTACCTGCATGATTGACGATGTAGTCTGACGCTAATCTTTCGTTGGGCATTTCGTGATACCCCGCACTTGTGAGTTTCCGTTGGACATCCCCGACCTAAAGGACGGGGTTTTGAACGAAACACTTGATAATTTACCCTCTGTATTAGGGCTTGAGGATTTCCCGCAATTTTAACGGGGTTCGTCTTTTTTGTCAACGGTTAAGGAATACAAGCCAGAGCCATTCAATTCTCTAATAATTTCTTCTTTTCCCTAAAACCTCTTCTTGTAGGAGCGAGCTCCAGCTCGCGACCATGTGCAAAATGTTGAAAAAACTTGACAATTGAATGCCTCTGAATATAAGCACAGAAGTCACTTCTTGCATTATTTTTAGACTCAAACTTGCTCAGACACCTTCTCAGCCAACCTTATAAGTGCAGGTGACATGTCAGATTTTTCAAGTTCCGCTTCAATCATGACAAAATGTTGCGTTTCCGAAAGTGCAGCCTTCATAGCACTGTCAAATTCACCTTCGGTACGGACAGCAAACGCGCGCCCTGCTCCTAACATTTCCGGTAGATGCGTATAACGCCAATTTATTATATCATTAAAAGGTCCTTCAACGAGGGGACGCATAGTCCCGTAACCGTGATTGTTGAGAACAAGAATAATCGGGTTAAGTCCGTAGCGGATAGTCGTTGAAAGCTCAGTGCCTGTCATTTGGAAGGCGCCATCTCCGACAATAACAAGTGGCCTGGAACCAGGTTTGCCCAGCTGCGCACCAACAGCAGCGGGAATGGCAAACCCCATTGATGTATAGTATGCCTGAGAAATAAATTCCGTGTGTTCCGGAAGACGTAAATCCGCAGAACCCCAAAGACAATCACCCACATCGGGAATAACCGTCAGCTCATCATGCAGAAATTGATTGAGATGTTGAAATAGGCGTTTCACTGTTAGCGTTTGGTCGGGGACCATAACAAAGGGCTCTGCCACTTCCAGCACCCATTCCAAGTTCACTTCGGGGCGTTTGGCGAGTTGCGGAGAACACAAGCCATCCAAAAAATCCTCAAACGTAACATCTTCATACGTGGAGTAACAGACGGTGATTTTATCCGAGGTAGCATAGACACAACGACTTCGCGCAAGGTTTGCCGTGTAAATCCCAAGGTTGACATCGGTCATAAATGCGCCAAGAATAATAAGACAATCAGAGGTTTCAACAAGCGTTGTGATCTCTGTTCTGCCCATTGCACCGCCATAAATACCCAAATAGAGTGGATGTGCCTCTGGCATCACCGATTTCCCCAACAACGTTGTCACCACTGGAATCTGTTTTTCTTCGGCAAGCCGAAGTAATTTGTCTCGAAATCCGAATCTATGGAGTTCAGCACCCGCTAAAATAACAGGATTTTCGGATTGATTTATGAACGCAATCGCATTAGATAGTGCAGCTTCTAACGTTTCGGAGTCACTGTGGTGTCCACCCGTTGAAGGACGTTGGTGCACTGATCCTTCTATGCCTACCATATCGCGTGGCAGTTCAATGTAGCCCGGACGCTTATGCCAATAGACTGCATCCAACACTCTATCTATCTCGTTAAAGGCGGTGAAAGGTTCGTCAAGTAGTGCTGATGCGACGGTTATCTCTTCATAGATACGTTGTTGTGTAAAAAAATCTTTACCTTTATGGTGCAAAAGTGCACCCTCAGTACGTTCATTTATCCCTGGGCTACCGCTAATGACAACAAGTGGTGATTTTTCTGCGTAGGCAGCGGTAACAGCGTTAATCATAGATAAACCACCGACACCGTACGTCACACATGCAGCCCCCATGCCGTTTGTTCGGGCATAAGCATCTGCAGCGAATCCTGCTGTTTCTTCTCGCGTTGTGCCGATCTGTTGAATAGGACTCTGCTCAATCATATCAAAGAACTGCACTACATAATCGCCAGGTATGCCAAAAATATGATTGATTTCGTAACTCTTTAGTTTTTTTAGAAGGTACTCACCAATCGTAAGTTGTTTATTTGGCATATAAAGCCCTTTAACTACGCGTGACCACAGATTATAAAAGAATGGTATTGCCTACCTATTATAACCCAAGTTGCTACCTATTTGACGAATGCTCTTGTAGGAGCGATTTCCAAATCGCGACACTTTTAAGGCAGTCGGGAATTGGAGTTCCCTCCTACCTTAAAAGTGTCAAAGTAATTCTAAAATCCACTATAATATGGTCAGTTCATTTGTTAGGCAACATCGTCCTATTAATTAAGCTGCTATTCATTGATGTAATCTGAACGTAACTCAAACGTATGCTGTGTCCAGCTGCCTGTGCGCACATCAAGCTCAGCTTCAATTGCCTTAATATCTTCCAATTCCCCATAAGTAGTGGAATCTTCGGAATTAGCAAACTCAAACTCAACCAGCCGGTGTGGAGATTCACCATAGTAGTTGTCGTAAGAGGCTATTGTTTTCAACTGGGACGGTCCGATTGTCGTAGCAGAAACGGATTCAACCCAATCCAGATATGCCTGTTTTCCACCAAGAGGATAATCAAGCAACAAAACGCCTTTAACCGGCCAGTTCCCTTCATCGGTTTTTGCATAATCAGAACGTTGGATAAATGTGTGCACGGTTACATTGGTTGCATGGTTTGGGATGTCACTCATAATGTCGGCTATCTCAGGTCGATTTAGATACATTGCCATATCAAGAAAACTATCAAATTCATACTCAACAAGTCTATTCGGACTCATCGTTTGGTCTTGATTGTCATAAGAGCGTATCCTACGTACCTCTTCAGGGGCTTGCAGCGTTGGAACAAGGGATTTAACCCATTCAATATAAACATCTTTTTCACCTTCTGGATAGTCAATTAGCAAAACAAACTTCACCGGAACCGCTTCTACCATGCTGACTTCTGGTAGCATGGAATCCATTACCACGTCTTGTACTCTCGTACAACCTGTAAATGCAATTAGCGTAACGATAGAAATTATTAAAAACAAACTGCCTAATTTTGATGTCATCATTGTCCCTCCTATGACAAAAATAGAAATTTGGAAAATTATAAACAGTTTTCTTTTGGTGTAGCAAAAGAAAACTGATAGATATTAGACATTATAATGATTTAATCGGAAGTGTCTGATAATGCCAAAGGGCATTCCCCGTGTGGCATGCTGCGCCTCGGACATTCTTTTTTCTCTTGATATTCCATTAAATTACAGTATGTTAAATGGGACATTGTACTTTAGAATTGGTATTATATTGAACTTACGTATGAAAAATTGTCCAAACTATAGTTTATTCTATGTGGATATTAAAATCAAGTTTTAAATTGAAAAATTGATAATGGAAAAATATTTGACTCTATCTATTTCAACAGGGTCATTTAGTTCTTCATATTTTCGCTTATTATTCCATGTGCCGCTTCTTGTAGGAGCGAGCTCCAGCTCGCGACTTCCCGACAAAAATGTGTAAAAATCCTAAAACTAAATAGCCCTGCTATTTCAAATTTAAGTTGGCTGATTAATGGAATTATGGTATGATAGGTTTTAAATTGGGAAATCAAGATTTATAACTTATGAGTTAATAAATTGTCCCGATATGATTTTGTAAAATAGGACAAGTTTATGACACGAGACTGGAAAACAGGTAAACAGATTGAGAATGCCCACTATTGCTGGGAAGATTTGATACTTGAAGATACATTTGGCATTACTGAAAAAGACTGGAACGCTGTCGTCCAAGATACTATTGCACACATTGGCAGTTGGACAGCTCAAACGATAACTGAACGTGTCAACTGCATGGTGGATCTACTGCTACCACCACTTCAGACATTATGGCAGGGGAAAGACAGTTCACATCCGTTCCGATGGCTGCCTTGTCGTTCACTTCCCGGCGCGACCGTTGCAGACCACTCCCTCACAGCATCCGCAATTGCATACTGTCTCGCCTACGATGAAGAACCCCGTCCTGATATTGAAACTTTAGATTATCTCCGCCTATCCGCATTGACCGCCACTTGGAAAGACGATGATGAACTCGGTGCAGTTTACGATACGTTATGGGCAGGACACAAACCGATTGAACCTAATAAAGATGGAAATAATCATGAACGTATCGTGTTTTTATCAAAGACTGCAGCGTCTGAACGGATCTGTCCGGATAAGGTTGAATTTAACAAGTACCCCCTTAAAGATGAAAAACAACAGATCGGGCTTGTGTTAGGTGGCGCGACAAAGATTAAGGGATACTTTATGGAGTCCGCAAAACTCCCTGAAATCCGTGGTGCAAGTGCATTACTGGACAGAATTAACTTGGAAGATGTGCCAGCACTCTTTGGACGCGAGACCACACAAGACAAGCAACGATACAATCAGATCCGTGAGAGTTTTAACCAACGCACAGGACACAAACTCACCGCACCAGAATGTATCATCTATGCAGCAGGTGGTAATACTTTGGCGTTTACACCCGCTTCTGTAGTGCACTACATTGCTGATGAAATTGAGTGTATTTATACGAAAGAAACTCTCGTCGCGAACAGTGTCGCTGTGGGAGACACCTTCAATCTACTTGAACTACAATATGGCTTGAATCCCACAAACTTTTGGGTTGAAGACTATCGGGCTGCCTGTGATCAAAAGGATACTAAAACACTTATGGAGACATACTATGGCAGTTCTAACAAGGAATTCTTGGAGCGCAAATGTTTTGGTGAATTGACAGCCAGGTTGGCAGGCGCGCAGATGAAACGGCGTGAAGGAAATATAACGCCAAACCGGAAAACACGACGCGACCTACCCGCACACGTTGAAATAGACCCATATCATCTTCGATGTGAAAGTTGTGAACGTCGACCTGCAATCTTCCACGATCCCCGTAAACTCTGTGAAGCATGCACACGAAAATATGTTATTGGACGTATTACAAAAAAAGAAAATGATAAATCAAAGGAACAAGGCAATATTGATCGTTATTTGAGTAAACTCTCTGGTTGGCAACCCGCAACCCAAAAGGAAAACGGTGGATGGAATCTTAATGACTGGAGTACGCTATTCAAGAATTATTTGAAAGTTACTGCAAAAGCGGAACAGTATTTTACCGAAGACCAACCTTATGAAGATGTCGGTGGTCCTCAAGACCTTGCAGACATTGCTGACGCAAGTAATCCTAAAGGCTTCATCACTTTTATCTATGCTGATGGTAACAATATGGGTGGATATTTGGAGAAGATCGCATCGCCTGCACAGTATCGGCAGTTTTCGGAACGCGTCTTTGTCGCTATGCAAAAGGCAGCATTCGACACACTTACCGATCATCTTAAACCTACCAATGCGGGTGTCCTGCCATTTGAAATCATTAGCATTGGTGGAGACGACCTGCTCCTGATCGTGCCGGGCAGTAATGCATTTGACATCGTTCACGCCATCGGCACAAACTTTGATAGCCAATTCAATAGTCGTGCGAAATGGGCTGAGTCGAAAAAAGACGAAGTTCAAAAATCACAACGTTACCGGTCAGAACAATGGATAGTAGATGCACAAGAGATGCAACCCGTTTTCAGTCTATCACTCGGTTTCGTCATAGCCGATGAACATACACCTGTTGCGTTCTTAGAACATCTCGCTGCAAGCTTACTCAAATCTGCAAAGAATAGAGCAAAGACATTGATAAAAGATGATGTCGGATACCGTGGCGGCACCGTTGATTTCCTCGTCCTCAAATCCATTTCAATGATTACAAGCAATCTCAGTGATTTCCGCAAAAACGCTTACAAGACAGAAACTGATAACTCACTCACGATGCGACCCTACACATTGCACGAACTATCAGGTTTTATTAAAACCGTAAAAGACTTGAAGAAGGAGAATTTTCCAAACTCACAACTCTACCAACTACGGGAATCACTTAAACTTGGGCGTGCAACATCAACGCTTGATTATCTATACTTCCGCAGCCGACTGGAACAAAAGCACGGAGACATACTCAAAAAGTATATTGAACAGAACTGGCACGGCGTATCTAATAACAACCTCGGTCCGTGGTATCAGAAATTAAAAGCACACAAAGAATATGAAACGCTTTTATTGGATCTAATTGAGGCTTATGAATTTATTCAGAAACCTGATGATAACACAGAGGACAACGACATTGATTAAACAAACAACTAACAAACATTGGAAAATCACAGCCACAATTGATTCCGCACTCTGTATCGGTGATAGCGGCTCCAGCGATACAGGTACTGATAAGGCAACCGTTAAAACCACCGACGGCAAACTTTATATCCCTGCTTCAACACTTAAAGGTATCTGGCGACACGCATGCGAAGCAATTGCCAGAGGTGAGAAGAAACACTTTGTTTGCAACAGTCCGCGAGCCGAGAATATGTGTCCGCGTCCAAAGAAAGAACTTGTAAACGAAAATACTAAAGCAATGCAGGATAACCACTGCATCATTTGTCAGATTTTCGGTTCACCTAAATCGGAATCAAAAATATTTATCAGTGATCTCATACATGATACAAATTTGGAGATAGAAACAACAGCAATCCGGAGCGGTGTAACCATCAATCGCAATCGCAGAGTCGCAGAAGATCAACGTCTCTATTTCACAGAAACAAGCATCCCAAACGCAGGCTTTAAATTCTCTGGAGATGTCTTACTGAGCAACAACATCACAGACAAACAGATTGAATTCCTCACTGCAGGACTGAAATACGTCCATGCCATCGGCTCAGGTAAAACCCGCGGACTCGGATGGCTAAGCATCACAACCGAAACACAATCGCCTGACACCGAAACACAATCGTCAGAAACCGATTCGCTACAAACCTCCGATGATTTCACAGAACTATCGCTGCAGGTTACACTACAATCTCCAATTATCACGGGGGGACGCAAACCTTCCGGACAAGCCGTTGAAGCACTCAATTACATCCGCGGTGGCTTAATACGCGGTGCTCTGGCAAATGAACTATTGGCAGACTTAGAGAATAACAAACTAGATGCCGATTTCAACAAAATCTTCATTGAGGATGATGCCGCTATCTTCCGAAACTGCACACCCGCCGCAAATGTCTTGCCAGCAACCGCCATAAGTTGTAAGGATACACCAGGATTTATTGCCGATGGGAAGCACGGTGTTTTTGACACACTTATGGAGAGAATCGTCTCTGAAAAAGCAGATTGGATGTATCAACCGAATTGTCCCGAGTGTTGCGGACGAGTGGAATCACATAGTGGATTCTATGAAGATGCAACCGGTTCTCACAAAGAGAGACACCTCAACACCCGACTCCTCACGCGCGTGGCAATCAACAGGCAGCGAAAAGTCGCTGAGGAAGGTCTACTGTATCATCTAACTGCGATTGATCCTGTCATCGTGAAAGATGGAAAAGCAGAGTCACAGAATGAGAAAGAAAGCAAACCGGTGGTTTTACACGGTTCCGTCCGAGTGCCACCCGGACTCGTAGATAAAGTCGTACAGACCTTAGAGCATAAGGTAATGCGATTGGGTGGCGGAAGTTCACGTGGACTTGGACACGTCAGCATCGCAGTGGGAAAAAAATCGTCCTCTGAACCCCTCAGCGAACGGATTAAAAACTTCAACGAAGCATTATCAGAAGTATGGCAGGCATATAAGTGTCTATCAAATACCAGTATTGGTGAATGTGATGGCAGCTACTTTACCGTCAACTTACAATCAGAAGCCATTCTAACAGCAGAAAATGGATGGCAACGGAGTATGGTTCTCACCGAGAGGATGTTGCAGGACATAGCTGCCTGTAATACTGAAGTAGCCTGTAATACTGAAGTAGCATGCGTCCGTAGTTTCGCCAGTTATGGATATGCAGGCGGTTGGAACGCTGCATGGGGATTGCCTAAAGAAACGGAACTCATAACCAATATCGGCAGTGTCTTTGTATTTCACACAACGGACATTGACACATGGCTACCAGCACTACAGAAACTTGAAAACACAGGCATCGGCAACCGACGTGAAGAAGGATTCGGACAGATAACAATCTGCGACCCATTTCACCTTCACACACGAGACACACTGAACAACAATAAGGAGAACACAGAATGAACCAAACAGATAAAAACACCGATGAAAGACAAACCAATCTAAAAATAGAACGCGCAATCAGTTTGCAGATGGAAGAAATCATTCCAAAGATGCAAGAATTAGCGGATAGTTATAATCTCAGCAATGAACGTTCGCCATTCCGCAATGTGCTGAACGTCGCAACAGACCCAGGAAGTGGCATTGAAGTCACCAAAAACTACATCCGTTATCAACTCGGTCGGAGAGGTGCAAATCGGATGTGGCAAGATACTGCTGATGGAGATACAACTTTCGCTACCGCATTAGTAGAAAAGATTGAGGAATTATCCACTGATGCTGAGAATATCGTCAAATCTATTGATTCAAATAATCCACCGAACAAAGATCAGATTCAGAAAGTCCATCTCAGACTCATGCAGCTTTACTTAGGTAACCTTGCTCGCTATCAGGTCTATTTGGCGAAAGAAGGGGGTAACAACTAATGTTTCACAAATTCCAATCCCGCCTTAATCTGCAGGGCACGGTAGAAACACAAACGGCAATTCGTGTTGGTGCGGGACGTTCAACTGCGGTTATCGGCTCAGACCTACCCGTTGTGCGAGATGCTGAAGGTGCTCCCTATATCCCCGGCTCAAGCTTCAAAGGCGTGCTAAGGTCTTATGTAGAAAGCATCCTCCGAAGTTTTACAGAGGAAAAAAGCATTGTCTGCAACCCGACGAACAATGATGAACAGTGTATCACAAGAGATGAGATGGAAACCCTACGTGATGATCGTGACGATAACAACTGGAACGAACAAAAGTATAATGCGAAACTGCTTAGCAAAACATGCTGGGTGTGCAAACTCTTCGGTTCCTTATGGTATGCCTCAAAGCTTCAGGTCCGAGACCTATACGTGCAAGAAGACCTATGGTTTGGTCAGTATCAACAAAGGGACGGTGTCGCAATTGACCGTGATACTGAAACCGCCGTCAGTGGTCACCTCTACGATTTTGAGGTTGTTCCCGCAGGCACACCATTCGATTTCCATGCAATCGTTGACAACGCAACCGATTGGCAACTCGGTATGCTATACTTGGGATTATCTGCTTTTGAGAAAGGCGATTTGACTATCGGCGGCGCAAGTAGTCGTGGACTCGGTGTTATCACACTAACGCTGGACTCCGCACACTACATTGACAAGACAAAAATTATGGATTATCTTACCAAAGACGATAAAGGCGACGATGCAAACTGGGAATCGTGGATAGAGGCATTTAAAGACAGAATAGATAAGCAATTGGAGGGAACAGATGCACAAACGGATGGTTAATCAAGCGAAAATCAAAATAACAATCTCTCCTGTCGGACCCCTGCTCATCAAAGCAAGCGACCAAGGGGCAGACCCAACAAAGCCTGACATGGAGTTCGTGGAGACGTACTATGGTGGCGATAGAAGCGTTTATCTACCCGGTTCCTCTCTGAAAGGTGCAATACGCGCACATTGTGAACGAATTGTCCGGACTCTTGGTGGAAATGTTTCAGCATGTGATCCTGTAAAGCGAAACTCACCATGTAGAAATCTGGAGGAGGAAAACAGTGCTACTCTCTACAGAAGGACATGCACGATATGTCAAATCTTCGGTAGCACAAACATCTCCGCACGGGCAAATATTACTGATGCCTATCCTGTTGACCCATCAGAAATAAAGTTAGAGGAGCGAAACGGCGTCGCAATTGATCGCATCTTTGGTTCTGCTGTCCCCGGTGCTTTATTCAACTTTCAGGTGTTGACTGCCGGAACATTCACGACGACAATAAACTTAAAAAACTTCACAACTTCACAACTCGCACTCATCGCACTGGCAATCCGTGATTTTGACGAACAACGTATCGGCATCGGTTTCGCAAAATCGCGCGGTTTAGGACAGGTGAACATGAAAGTCAATAAAGTTGAAATCCACTACCCAACCGCCATTGTAGGAAACGAACAGGTGCGTATGCTGGGAAATCCTGTTGATCCATTCAACAAAAACGTTGTCGCAGGTGCTGGACAACTTGTCAATGATGCCAACGCTTACGGATTTCCAGAGTCCGATACCGTCGAAGTGGAGGGAGTCGAAGCACAACCAGATGCCTACGGGCTCGGTGCAACGTTGACATTTGAAGACGAGGGTGACATCTCAGCATTATGGCGTGGATGTGTCAATTCATGGCGAAACATCTTTGAAGAGGATCAGTAACATGGGAAAAGCAATCGTCGCTACAAGACAGGTGACTGATGTGTCAGCACTCAATGACCTATTAAAATGTCTACAATTTGGTGAGTCAAAATACTACTTACTGCAAAAACCCAATAAAATCACCGATTGGAAAAAAGGCACACCAGACACTGCCAAGATTGAGAAGTTCTCACGCGGCAGGTTATTTGGGAGTCAAGCCGAACTCCGATGGCAAAAGACCAACACCGGTTACACTTTGCTTTGGTTATCTGAAGATACCTTACCGGAAGGTTTTACTGAACAAGGCAAATGGGAGACAACTCATCCCCAAGACGTCCATCTACTCGGTGGCGGAGAAACGAAACCGTGGCGAGACACGCGTATTCCTCGGGAACTTGACTATCCAATGGATTGGTGTAAATATCCATGTGTCAAGGTAATCCAATACAAAGAACACAATTCTCAAACTATCCGTTTCACACGATACACCAAATTTGTGCAGAAATCAGGAGACTAAAATTATGGGACAATACCAACGCGGTGGCTCTGGCGGCAGACAAGAAGAACAAGCAGCACCAAAACCTTTTGCTTTTGTACAGTTACCGAGTAGTGTCAAGAGAGATAGACCTACCAGACATGACCGTTACCAACATAACCGCACAACAGGTAGGATTCACGGCACTATTAAAGCACTCTCTCCAATATATATCGGCAGTGGCATTATAGACATCGGTGATGATGTAGAACTCATTAAAACAGCAGTGAAAACTGGCGGCAACATCGTAATTCCCGGAAGTTCACTCAAAGGAGCAATCCGAAGTGTTGTTGAAGCAATCTCTGAAAGCTGTCTCAGTAAAGTTTCGACCCAAGTCCGTCGCGCAATGCCGAGATGGTTTTCTGAATGTCGACAGAAAGAAAACTTGTGCGTAGCCTGCAGAATGTTTGGTGCAATGGGGTTTCAAGGAAACATTTCTATACAAGATGCTCCCAGAATAGAAGGAGACATCGTTACAAAACATGTCCCTGAACTCTATGCGCCAGGACGAGGACAAAGAAGTATGCGGGAGGTACCGGGACGTAAGTTTTACATGCACGGTGAAGTGGCTACTGGCAGCACACCCGTTGAAGCGTGTGAAAAAGAAACACAATTCCGCTTCGTTATGCAAGTGGACAACCTTAAACAGTCCGAGTGGGGACTACTCTTTACAGCGTTAGGACATCATCCAGAACATTCGTTTAAACTCAAAATCGGTGGCGCGAAACCTGTCTGTTTCGGGTCAATTGATTTCCAGATTGATGAGATACAAGTTCAACAACATACTGGTTCCCGCTACTTGAATTGGGATGTTCCTCAAGATACTTCAAGGACAAATGAAGAATTGGAGACGTGGATGCAGACGTGTGTGAACGATGCCGAAACTGATAAACTCATCCAGCAGGAATTATTGTCCCAACTTGCACAAATCCTCAAATACCCAAATGACCGCAACTGCCCTACTGGGTTATACTAACGGAGGCATCTAATGGAAGAAAAACAGTGGTCTATTGCTCATGACATTGCTTTTGAATTAGTTGACAGAGGCACTGACCCGAATGAGTTGGGGAAAGTCATTGCTTTTGTGCGGCAGAACAAGGCAGAGAGTGATATAAAAGATAGATTGACATCGTTGGTTCAACGCTTGTCAAGCACCCGTAACGCACTAATCCGAAGCCATCAGACACAGCGATTCTATCGGAACATACAAGAAAGCTTTGAAGAACATCTCCATGACATAGAAGACACAACTGAACTTTTACTCATACTGGGTTGGAGTCTGCGGTTGATGCGATACTACCGAATTGAACCAAAACGTGCCGTAGAAGAACAACGACCCCAGCAACCAAAACAAGAGCGGACAGCACAGAAACCGAATATAATACCCCTACCCCTACCAGAAGAAAAAGTAAAACCAAAAATCAAAGTCGGTGACAGAGTCAATGCGACAATTGTAAAAAAGGATGGATTTAAAGTTACAGTTCAACTGGATACCGATAATAAAGAAGAACTTATCTTTAAACGACCGTATTATCCGGGTGTGGTCGGAGCACAAGTTAGGTTGAGAGTGCTTGGAATCAATGAGGATGGACACGTAACCAATGTAGTTCCTTAGATAGCGTTTGTTTGTATAGAGGTTGAAGATGTATTATCCCGAAGATTTTTATATAAATGATCAAGCAAAAGAAGGCCAGGATCCTCGACAAGAACTTGAGAAGTTTGTGAAGTCTCATCTCAGACAGATAAACCTTGACAAAATTTTGAAGGATATTCCAGACCTGAACATGAATGATGAATCCTGGATGAAAGAATTTGTTCGTGTTAACAACCCTTATACCATTCTGGAGACATATTTTTTCCGAGAGTTGCTTAAAGAGATTGCTGTGAATGAATACAATGTCGCCAGAGATGAAGTAGATGTGGTTGGGGCAATACTACATGAATTAGGTTTTAAAAGGAAAGTTGAACCTACCGGATTATATCAGATTAAGGAAGAACTTAATCAGTTACAAGATGACACGAAAGAAATGACTAAGAAAGTTGATGAAATAATGCGACATCTATTCCTTTTTTACAGTTATATAATGAGATATGAAGCACCAAATGAATATGAGATTGTCAATGAGCCTGAGAATGACGAAGATGACGAAGATACTGATAAGACTGGTAAGATAGAAGATCCAATTGATGTACTTGAGAAACTTATTGAGGACTACCGCAAAATGCCTTCTAAATCTTTAGGACATCTATATAGCTGGCTAAAAGATCTAATGGAATTAATTCGGAACACTAAAGGATTTTCCAGTTATTGCAAATTGCATTTCAAGTGGAATGTGCCCTTAACCTCAAGTCTGATAGCAGAAATTGGCATGTTTAGGACATACCGCAACTTAGTAGGTAGTGGACATGTCATAGATTCTGAATCTTGGACTAACCATGAGAAGAGAGTAATAGGCAATTTAGAAGACATGGATAGTCATACGCGTGAGGTTTGGGAAACAAATTGGAACTATGCCGTTAATCAGTATGAAACGAATAGGACTCTCCCTGAAAAAGAGATGGAACAGAGAATGGAAATGTTCTTTAAGAAATTTATTAACCTTTTATCTGACAATGAAATCTATCCGAAAGTCATTGTAATGCGTGAGTATCAAGTTGATGCATATGGAACTACGATAATCAATGCTGTCACGTCTGATCCTAATGAGACAATTGTTCTTACCGATTCTAAGTTTTTTGATCCATTTTCTGAATTCTATTATCACTCTCGCACAAATGTTGTTGGTACCGATCCGATACTTGTTTCCAAACGTGACATAGACGAATGGGAAAATCCGCCAGAAGAAAATCAGGAAGAACAAGGTAACTCATGATTCTACTACTCAATTCCGCAGTCATGCCCAATGAGGGTATGTATACATTAAAACGAATTACAGAAGCAACATTCATAAAAGAACTACGAGATGCCGCTACATCGGATAACCTACAAAGTTTCATCGGATATCCCAAAACTGCTCAACTCATTGAGCAGATAACAGGTATTGAAGTTGAAGTATCACGAGAACAGGCAACGTTGACACCTGGTGACACAATGCTAATTGTAAAGTTGCGTCAACGGGTGGCAAATCCTGCTGATAAAGAAACGCTTCAACTCACAACCGATGATTTTGAGTTTTTTCGGTGTGAGTGGCAACCTTTAGATGCAGGAGAAACATAATGTTAAAAATTCTTACTTTCCTTGGACTCGGTCCCGAAAAAGGTTATAAGACTACAACCTATATCAAGCATGACAAATCTAAAAGTTTTCAAACACATCTGTTTCCTGATGCAGTTACCAATCTCTATAATCCAGACCAAACTATTGTATTCGTCACACCGAAAGTTGAGGAAGATGAAAAAGGCTACTTGAAATTTCTTATTGAAAAAATTGAAAAACTGGATTCTAAACTCAAAGTAGAAAGTATTCCAGACGGAAACTCAGAAAACGATCTATGGAATATTTTTCAGAAATGTGCCGACACTGTTAACGAGAATGATAAAATTATCCTTGATATTACACACGCCTTTCGCTCAATTCCGTTACTTATCTTCATTGTCGCTGCATACCTCCGGCAAGTCAAAAACATCCAGCTCAAACATATTATCTATGGGGCTTTTGAGGCACGCAATTCAGAAAAAAATGAGACACCTATTTTTGATTTAACTCCTTTTGTAGAACTCCTTGACTGGATGAATGCTGTCAATGTATTTCAAAATTATGGTGATGCACGCCCTATTGCTTCTTTGAATGTTGATCCAAAAATGAAGAATACGCTGAATAGTTTATCTGATGCTCTTCTCACAAGCCGAACGCTTGCAGCACAGAAAGCAGCGATGACATTTAACGGTTTGCCATTTGGTGATTCGCAACAACCCCCTTTCCAAATGTTGATTGACCAATTAAAGCAAAGTTATCAACAAATGGCAGTTCACGAACCGCACAAAAAGAAAGAACCAACTCTTAAGGAACAGTATTTTCAAATCAAATGGTACGTTGAAAATCAGCACTATCTCCAAGCGATTACTTTAATGCGAGAATGGTTGATTTCATGGGAATGCCGCAATGGTCAAGGGCATTGGTTAAGTTATTCCAAAAGGAAAAAGGTTGAAGAAATGTTAAAGGAACAAGTAGAAAATCGAGATACCCAAATAACACAACAACTTGCACAAATTGCCCAACAACTTAATATGGATGTTACCACTATCGAACTTTGGGATCAGTGTGTGGACATCCGAAACGACCTTGCACATTGTGGGATGCGTATCACACCAGAACCCAAAAGTGCAACAGATGCAATCCAAGGTATTCAAAACCTCTTCAACGAATTTGAGAAATTTGTCCATAAAAATAATATCGCATAGGTTAGGTTGATCAGGTTTATAGAATTCAGTCTCAATCATGCTCAAAAACTTCCGCTTTGCCCGCTACCGCTTCACCTATACCGTCCAAGAACCACTGAAGATGTCACGCTACAAAGGCAACATCTTCCGCAGTCGATTCGGATACCTGCTCCGCCACATCGCATGCATCGGAGAAACGCAAACGTGTGAACAAAAGTGTCAACATCCAAATCGGTGTATCTATTCCAAATGCTTTGAAACACCAGTGCCACCCGACAGTCCCATCCTACGCGGACAGCCCTATGCGCCGCATCCGTTCATCCTACAACCGCCGCACACCGAGAAAACAGACTTTGCACCAGACGACACCTTCGTCTGCAGTATGACACTCATTGGAGAGGCGATCAACCTGTTGCCGTGGATAGCGTTTACCTTCCGTGAGATAGGCAAACGGCGCATCGGTATACGAGACAAGCGCGGGCAGTGTCTTCTTGACAAGATCGAAAGCCTCTCAGTGCATGGCAGCCCTAACAGCCAGACGATTTACACCGCAGAAACTGAGATGCTCGCTGATGATGGCATTATTCTTGGGTTGGCAGATGTATTGGAAGGCACACCTCAGAACCGCGATGCAATTGAACTTGAATTTCTCACACCGACCAGTATAAAGGTTGATGGTCGATGGACAAGCGCGTTAACATTTGAACATCTTATCCGCAACCTTCTCAGACGTATCCGTTTTTTGAGTTATTTTCATTGTAGAGAGGATTTAGATGTGGACGCACATGCATTGATTGATGCTGCACGTGCTATTACACACGAATCCCGTTTCCGCTGGCTCAAGTCCAACCGTTACTCTTATCGTGCAGAGAGTTCTATTCCGATGGATGGGTTTATCGGGAAGGTTCGCTTTACGGGTGAGTTGACACCGTTCCTGCCGTTCATCTATCTTGGCGAGTATTTACACATCGGGCATCACACAGCATTCGGACACGGACAGTATCGCATTATACCAAATTAACAAGTTTTGTATTGTTTTCACTGCCGAGAACACGGGCGGGCACAGAGACCCGCCCCTACGATTTT
>JAGWBU010000043.1:17682-19786 GCA_021295735.1 Candidatus Poribacteria bacterium
TAGGAAACCTCGCCAGCGCATGCGTGTGGGAATTGCTGTTCATTGAAATGTGAACATATTATTGGATTTTACTATAAATATATTCTCAAACCAGCCAAGTAACTCAGATTGTTTCATAATACCAAGCCCGATGAGAATCACAAAAATAACAGTGACCCAGATTAAGAGGCGCACCGCGCGCTTAGCGATACCGATGATGAGAAATATGCCAAATATAGCGGCTATTATCAAAAATGGTGGGAACTGATTAATTCAGCCATAATCAATGGAGGGAAATTTGATGTTCTATCTTATCTCTTACGATATTCCGGATGACCGAAGGCGGAGTCAACTTGCGAAAGCACTTAAAGGATTCGGTACTCGTGTCCAATACAGCGTGTTTGAAGCACATCTGAACCGAAAACAGTATGAGGAATTAAAACATGCTGTTGCGGATATTATCGATTCTTCAGAAGATTCAGTGCGGTACTACGCGCTCTGTAATGCTTGCGCCGGACGCATTGAAGTGCCTGCTGTCGGGGATGTAACGTCGGAACCTAAGACAATTGTCGTTTAATATGTGATCCTAATCGTATTTTATACACACTGTAGCGCGAGGTCTCTGTGCCACGCGAAAACAACATGAATGTAGGCACGCTTTAGAAGCGTGCCTTTTTTATTTATCTGTCTCGTAGATGGACAGGTATCGCTGTTTGTGTGTGTGTAGTTCATTGACAGACAAACGCGTATAGCATTAGCGGGTGCCTGTGCCGGACCAATGCCCTTCAAACGGTAAAGCAGAAGCGCACTGTTCAATCGCTTTCTACTTTGCAAAGCACTCTGCATTTGTATTGAGAACTAATCAATCACATTTCCAACAGCATAGCTAGGGTTGGAACTACGACTGATTGCGATGACGTACTTATTCATCTTCGGATCAAAGCATGCAATCGCCTCATACAGCTGAGACAACCTATGCCCCAGGAACATAGCGACCGGCAATGATGCAGGACCATTGATTTTGAGTAAACCACCACCGCTTAACTCGCCTGCGTTTTGCATAGCGTCCAAACGCGCAGCGGCATCCTTCACCATTTGAGTGTTATCACTTGGTGTGCCGAAGCCAACCCGCAAAATACTATAATCACGGGTAATGATGTAGGTCGATGATTCCGCAGAAGATTTGCCCGTAAGCAGATACCCCGCTATAGTAGTAAGAATATACCGAGCCAATGCCTGAACCATTGGACGATCCACAATGTTTACTCCTCTTTTAAGATAATGAACACTTCCGCGGAGGATGTTATCCGAGCAAACGTTTTTAACAGTATCCGCTTTGCCTTTATAGTCGGAAAATATCTCTGCTACTACAGTCAAATTCAACTCTTTCGCGAATTCTCTCCATTCCGCCATCCGGACATCCCAACTTTCGCAGCTTTCCAAATCGTTGCCAGCGAGAATTACGATATGCGTTGCAGACTTACATATCTCGCGATTATCGTCACTAATGAGTCCACCGATGTCCACCATAGTCAAGGGTTGCTCACAATTACGTACATGGTCAGCAACAAGCCTAACAAATTCCGGCGTGAATTCGCCTTTATAGGCTTCCTTGCACGCCTTGGCGATTTCAGGATATTTTTCCATAGTTGCTTGGAACCAGGCACCCTCACCATCCGGACACGCTGTGATTACATAAGGATATGGTATATCCAAATTGTTAAGCCGGAGTCCAAGAATAGCCTGCTTCAATCCCTCACGTAAGCAACTTTTACCAGATCTAGGGGGACCAGCAAGAACAATTTTCATCAACTCTTTCCTCCTTTCTAAGTTTTACAACCTAAATTTCAGATAATTTAATCTATTCCCTTCAAACGGGAAAGGCTTTCCGAACAAACAAGTACCTTCGGGTTCACCCGCTTCGGCGGGAGTTTCAATTCCCTTCAAACGGGAAAGGCTTTCCGAACGATGTTGCGTGTATTGGCTGCTCTGCTTATGTTCGTTTGGTTTCAATTCCCTTCAAACGGGAAAGGCTTTCCGAACGCGAGAAGTTCGTTGAGACGAAGGAAAAGGTTGCCCTCGAGTTTCAATTCCCTTCAAACGGGAAAGGCTTTCCGAACAAAAA
>JAGWBU010000188.1 GCA_021295735.1 Candidatus Poribacteria bacterium
CCAGTTCATCAAGCAGTTTGAAACCGCCTACCGAATGTCCAAAGACCGATCCTCGTGTTTGACAGAGGATTTGCGCGCGCAAGGTATCTGATGAAACCTCTGATGGAAACTGGTATTGAGTTTGTCGGATGCGTTTGTCCAAATGCTTGTTTTTACCACAAAGGACAACGCATCAAACTTGAGACACTGAAAAATACAGATGTCTATCCTAACATATCTTATCACAGCACAAAGGAACTCAAACTGAACCTTTATGTTTTTAGAGATGTTCGCCATAAAGAACCGCTTTATCTCATTTCAAATAGTGGACAGAACGCACAACTCTATCGGACCTATAAAAACGGACCTATAAAAAGCGGAGGCAGATAGAAGAATGTTTCCGAGATATAAAGACACTATTCGGGTTCTGGCATTTACGATTGAAGCAGCAAGAACTACCACGGATCGTATTATTATGGTTTATCGTTTATGTGAGTTATGGTATCTGTTTCCTCCATTTTGAAAAATCTGGGGAGCGGTGGATAAAAACCTATAATACACAAAAACATATAGACAACCTGGGAACCTGACATTTTCCTTGACTCGTATTACTATAACCGATTGTGCGGGATAAAGTCCGTAGCAGTCCAGCATTGACCTCCTCACACAAAGTATCTGAAAAACCTTATGCACATTTGTTTCTACAAAAACTGGGGGTAAATCAGTTTAAGATTTACGGTTGACTACATTTAACAACTTCAATGTAGTGCCTCGTCAAGTGATAATTAATAAGGCTTGAAAGTAGTCGGGAATCGGAGTTCCCTCCTACCATAAGCGTTCCATTGATAGGAGCGATCTCCGAATCGTGACGGACAATAATATGTTGACAAAGCAGTAGTCAACCGTGAGTGTTTTTCTACCTAATGATGTTATTATGCCCCCGAAGTTCTCGGCATCCACAGAGACTCTTTTCCCATTTCCGCAAACAACAACTTCATTACTAATTCCGCCTTCAATTTTGCATGTTCAGGTGAATCCCAGAGATTGTTGATTTCACCCGGATCTTCGTGCATATCAAACAGTTCGCCATATTCGCGGTTGTAATAGACAGTAAGTTTGTATCGGTCATTAACGTAGGTTTTTACGTGTACAGTTGTCGGTTCATGATGGTTTTCAACAATGATATGGTCACGTGCCTGTGCTTGTTGTCCATACCAGACTGGCGTCTGATCCACACCTGTCATCGGAAGTGGTAAGTCAATTCCCGCTGCACTAAGGAACGAAGGCGCTAAATCAACTAAGGTTTGCAACGCATCAGATTGTTTTCCTGCAGGTACATGTCCGGGATACCGAACGATAAAAGGCACTTTAATAACATCTTCGTAGTGGAACGCACCTTTTGCAATCAGACCGTGTTGTCCGTAAAAATGCCCATGGTCAGAAGTGAAGACAACCAATGTATTATCAGCGAGTCCGAGTTCGTCAAGTTTCGCCAAGATATTGCCGATATACTTATCCATCAGACTTACCATGCCGTAATACACAGCAATATCTTTAGCGAGTTCGTCTCGATCCCGTAAATGCGACCTAAATCCGTGAACACCCTTACCGCTTTCGCGCCATTCAGAAAAATCAGGTTTTTGCTGCTGCGTCATTTGAAAATGGGGAGGGTTGTTGTCATGTTCTCCCTCTGTTACAGAAGGCACCGTCAAGGTTTCAGGGTCATACATCGTATCCCACGGTTCTGGCACAAGATATTTCGGGTGCGGATCAAAGAAACTTGCCCACAAGAAAAAGTTCTCGTCGTTCTGCTGATATGCCTCCATCAGTGCATTCGTGCGTTCAGCGATCCAAGTATCGTAATGATATTCTTCAGGGATCGGCCACTTTCGATATTGTCCTCGCGCATTCCCTGTCGGTGGTGCAAAATAGTCGCGCCAATTGGTAAGTCCCTTTTCCTCCATCCAGATAGCATAGTGCTGCCCGACGTGTGCTTCATCAGCGTGGTTACGTGCCAATTCAACATGCTCAAACCCGTAAAATGGTTCATTAAAGTTTCGCCAGAAGTCTAAATCTTGTAAAATAGGGTAAGATTCCAGTGATGGAAATTCGTCTGTTCCGTGTAAGGGTTGGAAGTGTGCCTTTCCGACTAAGGCAGTTTGGTAGCCTGCGTCTGAAAAATTTTCACCGACGGTATGTTCATCTTCAGAAAGTTTTGTTCCGAGAGACCATGCCCCGTGTTGGCTCGGATATTTGCCTGTAATGATGGAAGCGCGTGTCGGCGTGCAAGTTGGGTTAGGACAGTAGGCTCTATGAAAGAGTGTGCCGTCTTGTGCTAAAGAATCTAAATGAGGTGTCTGAATTTCGGGGTTAAGGCAACCCAAAGTGTTCCAATGTTGTTGGTCGCTGGTGATAAGCAAAATATTTGGTCTGGTTTTATCCATATATCTCCTTCTATGTCTTTCGCAAAATCAGAAACAGACTTCATTTATAAGACATTTATCTTGTAGTTCATACATTCTTCCCCAAACAACACTGCTTATATTTCCGTCCACTACCACACGGGCAAGGCGAGTTACGTCCAATCTTCTGTGATGACGTAGAAGAAGTGGTCTGAGTTCTCAAATTATTGCCTTTACTCTTTGTTTGCCGTTGTTCCCGCATCATCGGGATAATACTATTTGCGGGTTTTCCCGCTTGGAGCGCCGAAGCCATCAGTTTCATCGGTTCGTCAATGTGAGTGAAGAAATGCTTATAACCAGCACAGAGATAGTTCAAACCGTCCTCTCCATCCGGGGTTTTGATAATTCGATTTTTTGGACAGCCACCATTGCAGACGAACTTCACATCGCAATTACGGCAGTACTCCGGTAGTGTATCCCGTTTATCTGTCCCAAATTTACGTTGAAAAGGTGCATCAACCATATCCGCTATTGGGGTCTCTTCTATGTTGCCGATATAGTAGTCAGGTGTGACGTAATGATCACAAGAATACAGATCGCCATTATGTTCAATTGCCATCGCATCACCACAAGTCTCATTGAAAACACACAAACTTGGGTTATAACCTAACCATGCTTCTAACGCCACATCGAAAATCTGGACAAAAATTTTGCCGATGTCATTCACCACCCACTCATCAAAAATGGCAGACAGGAATTTACCATACTGCTTTGCCGTGACCGAGCGCGGAGACACATTTTTGCCATCAAAATGTTCAACCGCTGGAATAAACTGCATGAACTCCGCCCCAAGCCCTTTGAAATAGTTGTAGACCTCCTTCGGATATTCGGCATTATGGCTGTTCACAACGCAAAGTATATTATAGTCAACGTTATGCTTCTGTAAAATCCGCAACCCCCGAATTACCTGTTCTGATGAAGGGCGACCGCGTTTATCATAACGATACTTATCGTGAATCTCAGGTGGTCCGTCAATACTTACTCCGATTAGAAACTTGTTCTGCTTGAAAAATTGACCCCATTCATCATCCAGTAGCGTGGCATTCGTTTGAAACGTATTTTGTATCGTCATGCCGGTGCGTCTATATTTCTGTTGATATCGGACTGCCTGTCGAAAAAAATCCACGCCCATTAACGTTGGTTCGCCGCCTTGCCACGCGAACGTAACTTCGTTAACTTGTTGTGCCTCAATATATTGCTTGACGTAATTCTCCAAAGTCTCGTCGTTCATCCGGAAAGAGCGAGTTTCGGGGTAGAGTTTCTCTTTATCCAGATAAAAGCAGTATTCGCAATCTAAATTGCAAATCGGTCCGATCGGCTTCGTCATCACATGAAAAGCGCGTGGGGCTTTGGGTTGAACCATTAGATTTACCTCTTGCTTTAACTTTGGGTTAAGTGTAGCATATTTCACCTGAATCCACAAGAAAAAAATGGTATCACATTACATCCTATTCAATCGATCATCAACAGAAAACTACCATTCCTATTGAATAATAAAATTTCTTGCCGATATATATGCAATATGGTATTATTTTTACGCAATTAGTAGTTTTGGACTTGATAATTTTTTGGAAAAAGTCTAATAAACCCTTGTGTATACTGGGTTTATATGGTATAATATAGATAAGAAGTTA
>JAGWBU010000044.1:0-23765 GCA_021295735.1 Candidatus Poribacteria bacterium
GTGGTTCACACCACGATAGAGATATAAACGCTGCTATCAATATACTTCGGGGCTGCTTAGAACCCCTTGTGGAGCAGACGTAAGACCTTTGAAAAAAGGCTAACTGCTACGAAGCACAAGCCCCAGCGTTTACGCTGTGGGTGCTATGACTCCAACCTTTCCCTTAACTCTTGTAGCAATGGCTATGTTGACCTACCCGACATCCCTCAAGATTCTCGCCTTCAGTAGGTGGAACAGAGAATTTGGGTAAGTTTAGATTAGCAGTCTACCTCTTTTCCCTCGCTTCCGTATATATCCATCCGTTCTTGTGTCGAAATATCTTCAGAACTCGCTGGTTTATAATGCAACTGGAGTGCCCTGCGCCGTTGCGATGAGTGGTTGACAGGACTCCCATGATGGGTCAATCCATGCCAGAATAGACAACCTCCCGGTGGAAGCGGTACCATTGTATCGCGAGCAATCGGTACATGCGTATCACAAATCTGCCAATCTCTCCGTTTGAAGTGGATCATTGGTCCCTCATTATGAGACCCAGGTATGATGTGCATACATCCGTTTTCAGGGGTTGCTTCGTCTAACGCAATCCAGACACCGACAACTGTCGTGCCATGTTCCAAATTAAAGTATGCACAATCCTGATGCCAAGGTTTTTCGGAACCGTGTCGTGGCGGTTTTACCAACGCCATATCTTGAAAAAGTGCAGGCTTGTCATCCATAATTCGTTCCAGTACACCGAGGAGTCCAGAGTGCGCTGCCATAGCGTTCAGACGTGGTTCATAATCTACATAGTTGAAAATTTTTCTGATCGCATCACGGCGTCCATCAGTGTCCATCTCATCCTTGAGTTTCGCGAGTTTCGGCTCAAATTGGATTGCCCGGAAGTCTGGATTTTTCCCATCCATCAAATGTACCATACCATCTATAGCATCCTGAACTTCGTCAGGGGTAAAGGCATCTTCAATCACAAGGTATCCATGCTGATGAAAGTATTGGATATCGGTATCGGTTACTGCTGAAAAACTGCCAGAAATGCTGTTGGCTACTGTATCAAAGCGATACAGCTCATCAGGATAAGGAATTGGTCGGGTTGTGGATGCGATGTCTTTAGGTTCGCCTGTCGTTAAATGATTCATGTTAATTACTCCTTAAATTCACCTCTGCCTTCTTGTTCAAGCAACGTCAAGAAATCGTTAACGCGATCAACGGCAGCTTGGGCACGTTGACGTGCAGATTCACTTTTCTCCTCTTCAGCAATCCATTGCTGCCGTTGTGGAAGCCATTCGGTTTGGAGATAATTGAGCTGATTTAAGAAATGCGGATCTTCTGTTTCACTGACAAAATACTCAATTACGCCGAGTAATCCATATTTGCAATTGATCTCCATATCGTCCAATTCATCTACCATTTGGGCAAAGAGTCGTTGATTTCGATCTTGTCTGATTTGCCCCACTTCACGGGACGATTCGGTTAGCAGTTTATCTACAAATTCCTGTTTAGAATTAATCCAACGTGGTAAATTTCTGACATACTCCTCTAAATCAAAATTGCCGCGTTGAAGTGCAAAATAGGCGTGAATATGGATATTGCGGAAAAAGCCAGTATATCCTACATTTGGATCCATGGTATCTGCATCGTAAAGAATCTGGTTTTCAATACTGCCATACAACAGCTTAAAATCTTCAGCAGTTAGATTTATCGGTTTCAGATGTGCCAAAACGACAGACGTTGCGGCTTCCACAAACGCCGGTTCGAAGTCATACATCGCTAAAATGTTTTCTGTGATGACTGCCCCAGATTCATGATGCACCTTTCCGTTTAGATTGTGCTTTTCATAAAGTTCTGTGACAACGTTTTCCCCCGCAGGCGTAAGCATTTCATTTAGCCAGAATCCGTTGTGGTCAAGGATACGTTTTCCATTGTCATCAGTCAGTATCACACCGTCGTAACGTTTCGTGATGTCGTGTAGCGTTCCTGCGACTTCCAGCAGCTTGACATCACCGCCCTCGCGCCTGCCAAGTTCCATACTCATCGCGCGGACGCGCATCGTATGGTTCCACGTATAGTGCCGCCATTGAAATCCAACTCGGTTGTGTTCCCATAAACCAAAAGTTTCAGTGACTAGTGTTTCCAATTCATTCAAAACTTGACCGTAATTCATAAAGACCTCGTTTTATTAGTCGTTATATTCAACACGGATAAGTGACAAACCATTAGCAGGGGCTGATGTTCCCGCTAATGCCCTGTCCTTCGTATTCAAAATGTGGTGGAACTGAGCACACGCGTTATCAGCGTTGCCAGAGGTGACCTTGATGCATTTCAAAATTGTGCCGACAATGGCGCGGACCATTCCCCGTAGAAACGAATCCGCTTCAATTTCAAAGTAAACGTATTCACCTATTTTCCAGCAACGTGCCCCAAAAATCTGACACACCGGGTTTAATCTATCACTTCCTGTTTTTTGAAAAGAAGAAAAATCCCATTTGCCAATTATACTTTGGCAGATTACATCAGCTGCCTTTACATCAACGGGAGCAGGATAGAAATAGGCGATGGACCGAAAAAGTGCAGATGGATACGCACGATTTAAAATCGTATACCGATACTGTCGACTCGTAGCGCTGAACCGTGCATGAAAATCTGCATCCGCTTCAGTTGCAGAACAAACCACTATATCACGCGGTAGAAAGGTATTGAGCCCTTTCTGAAATGCGACTATTGGGATATGTGAATCTGTATAAAAATTTGCGACTTGCCCTTGCGCGTGAACACCGCTATCTGTTCTACCTGCCCCGATAATTTTAATAGGTGTTTTGGTTAACTGAGTTAAAGCCTTCTCAACTGTTCCCTGAATTGTTGGAAAGTTGGGTTGTATCTGCCATCCGTGGTAATTAGTGCCATCATATTCAAGCACGAGTTTAATATTTCGCATTATGTCACGCTAAAACGTTGTAGCACGCTGATACATAAGATTATCATATACTGTATTTAGGTGTCAAATGAATTTTGTTTTCGCAATCAGTTATCAGCATTCAGTTATGGATGGGAAATGAAGTGCATCTATTTTTGATATATGATACGATAAGGACATATCGGAGAATTAAATGCTGGAGGTCAAAAAAATTAATGAGTCGTGTAAAAATAGGTGTTATTGGATGTGGTGCAATTGCACAAGTTCATCATTTACCAAACCTTAAGCAACTTCACAAAGAATTTGAAGTTGCTATTGTGTGCGACCTGTCTCCCGGTGCCGCGGAAGCTGCTACAAAAAGATTTAATATTCCTCAATTTGTAACAGACTACGTACAACTTTTAGATAGTGATGTTGATGCCGTGCTGCTATGTCATGGAGACCCAAAAACCGAAGTGGCACTCGCTGCGTTTGAGGCAGGGAAGCATGTCTTTATTGAGAAACCTGTCTGCTTTTCAATACAAGAGATAGATTCTATGATCGCAGCGCAAAAGAAAGCAGGAAAAGTCGGGCAGGCAGGTTATATGAAGGTGCATGATCCTGCTTTCCGACTTGCAAAGCGCGAGGTTGATACGATGGAAAGTTATCGGTTTGTTCAGATAAATCACTTACATCCGAACAATCGATTGCACCTTAGCCAATTTGACGTGGAGCGTTATGAAGATGTGCCTGCGGATGCGTTCGCGCCTGCACATGCTGCGCGTGAATCAGCACGGAAACAAGCAATAGGTGATGTCCCACCCGAAGCGGAACGTGCATTTTTCTTACTTTCTGGTAGTATGATTCATGACATCTACAGTTTACGTGTGATGCTTGGTTCACCGAGTGAGGTAATAAATGTGGAGGTGTGGTCTAATGGACAAGGTGTAAACATCGTTTTTGGTTTTCCGAACGGTGCGCGCTGTGTCGCGACTTGGGTGGATCTACCTGACCTTTGGGACTTCAAAGAAACATTAGAAATCTATGGAGATAACAAACGTGTACTGGTGTCGTATCCTACAGGTTTTTCGCGTGGAATTTTGTCAGAAGTTACAATACACGGCATAGATGCGGATGGAACAACTTATAGCAAAATTCCTGCTGTAGAATGGGAGAGTGCTTTTGTTCGGGAACTCCGCCATTTTCATGCATGTATTACGGAAGGTGGGGTGTGTTATACTTCTCTTGAATCTGCGCGGGATGATATTGAACTGATTATAAACATTGTTAAATGTTATGTTGAAAGGTACCCGGTTAAGTGCGGATAGATGTCAAAAGAATTACGATGAAGTGGGCACAAAAGTATAAATTTTCTATATGAAAATTCTATATTTAAAAGTAGAGAAAAATATGGACAGATCCGTAGACCTGTCCATAGATAGGCTAAATTTGAATATAGATTATTCAACTTCAGCATCAGTCTCTGCTTCTGGTTCAGCTTCAACTACTGCTGGGAGAACTTCTATTTCTACCTCTGTTTCACCTGTTACGATAAAGCGGTTGACAAGCAATGCTGTTCCAGTAATAGGTATCGGACGCGGGGCTGGTGCCAGATCATCCATCAACTCTTCTTCATCAATTATTTCAACTATCTCACCATCTTCAGGCGGAGATTCACCATTTTCTGGCGGAGATTCACCATTTTCTGGCGGAAGTTCTCCATCTTCAGGCTGGGTATCGCCATCTTCAGGTTGGGTATCAAATAAATCTGTAAAAAACGCTTCAAAGAACTCTTCAAAAAATGCCTCTAAAGCAGGATCTATTTGTTCAGGCTCCTCCTCCAATGTAGCAAGCGTCACAAGGACTAATCCTTTATCAAACTGCGTATCTTTTAGTTGTCCAATCAGTTTATCTAAACTTTCTGGTGGTGGGGCGAATGGATTACTGAACGGATTAAAGCCATATTCAGTCACAGCGGCTATAGATAAGCTGGCTGGCCCGGTAACAAAATGCTCAGGTATCTGAAGTTTCACTTCTCTGTACATCTTGCGGTTTCTTCCTGCAGCACTCCAGTGCGGAAGCATCTCTAACACGAAGGTAGCTTCTTCACCCTGCTTGACTTCCCCTATGACATGTATATCAGTAATCTCTGTATGGAGAATGTTCGGAATGTCGATGAGAGAGATGTTTATCTCATCTATTGTAGCTCTACCTGCCCCATTTGCAAGTATGTCTGTAAATGACTGAACAATTACATCCATGTTTTCCAATACGGCTTCAAACGGATCCGGTGAAATGCTCCGGAATGATTCAGTATAAACATTTTCAGTCTCTTTAAAACTAATCGCTACTTTTGCCTCAATAGTTCCTGCACTAATCTCACTACGAATTGCATCTAAGGTTGTAGCAGCGACAACTGGTATTGCCCATTCTTGTCCATAAGCCACTTTGTGGTGTGTTTGAATTGGCGCGGGACTATTGACAGGTTGATAAGTAACCGTAACAGGTATCATTGGAGGTAATTTGCCAAGTTCGCCAACAATTCCAGCTCTGAGGTCTTTTGTTACTGTCCCGATCGGATTTCCGTAAGCCGTTGCGGATTTATAGGCTATCTGTGTACTTGGGACAATTCCGTCGACAACAGCTCTGTATACTGGTAAAGATGCTTTTCCGTCACGGAACATATCATGACCAAATGCAACAAATTTATCACCATAAACCTGTGTCACAGTCCCAAAACCCATACTGTTGACAACATCACCCGTTACAATAGCGACACCTATCATGTCACCTGCTGAAAGATTCAACGAGGCATTGGCAGGTGGGGCTGCGGGGGCACCACCGATTCGGGAAAAGAATTCAACATTATTGAATTGTGTATCGGCGAGGTGCAAAGAGAGTTGTTGTAATCTATCTGGACTAACTCCAGATAAGGTAATAGGTGTTTTCACAGCGGCATAAGTGGAGTTAACAACAGCACCGGGCGCGGCAGGCGGGTTCAGGAATTCTCCAAATGTGTGGTGATTCAATGTAGCCTCCATCGCATCAATAGGTGTTACCCAAAACCGATACGGTGCTTTTGCCCACGCCTCACCATACGCAAGTGCGCCAAATACCCGTCCAGAAGTACCAACCGGACTTCCAGACATACCTTGCGCGAGACCGCCCATCGCTGTAACCGCCTCGTCTGTCAACACACATTCATAAAGTGGAAACCCAAAACCGGAGGGTTGAACCCTGCGAAATTCTGCCTCAACTATTATCTTACTTGTGCCTTCAATGGCAGTAATAATTTCAATAGGCGTTTTTGTAGCAAGTCTGCGGACCTCATCTTCATACATGCTTTCGAGTTTAATTTCACCAACCACTGGTGCAGCGATAAACCCATCTGCAGCATCGGCGATCGCTGGATTCTCAATCTTTGCTTGTTCTTCATCTGATGAACAACTCAACTGGCATAGAATTACGATGGCAATCCCAGCTAAAACAAAAAAACGTTTCACTATATATATATCTCCTAACCTAAAAAAGATTCTATTTGATTTACTAAAATTTTAAAATTGATATTGAATATGGCTAATCAAAATCTACCCTATAACTAAAAATTCTGCTATTTCGAATTTGAGATAATTTCTAACGGTTTGTCTTTGTTTTGGTTTTAACCATTATTGTAAGGTTTACGATAGAAATTGTTAGAGTAGTCATAATCAGCACAAATTTAATATCTACTATCTTGAAAATTATACACTACAAAGTATGGTTTTGCAAGGAAAAGAACGGAATATTGAGTAATTTAATATAGGGAAGGAGATAGGGGTCGTGGGGCATGTAATATACTCGCCCCACTAAGATATTCGGAATAAGTGTGAACTACCATGCAACCCAACCGCCATCAACAGCGATGGTTTGTCCAGTGACCCAATTTGCTGCGTCCGAAGCTAAGAATAGTACAGCACCAACAACTTCGTCTACTTCACCAACGCGTCCCATAGGAATACGGCGGACGACATCCTCGTAGAATTCCTTCCGCTGCAGCAGAACATCTGCAAGTGGTGTGCGCGTGAATGCGGGAGCGACAGCGTTGACGGTAACATTATGCGGTGCCCATTCCACGGCGAGTCCTTTCGTTAATAAAACAACCCCACCCTTGCTACCGGAATAAGCAGTCCGTAACGGTCCGCCAACTAAACCCATGGTAGAGGAGATATTGATAATTTTACCGCTCTCCCGCTCAATCATCGGTTTGACAAGTGTTTGCGTTAGGAAAAAGAGACCTTTAAGATTAAGATCGTAGATTGCATCCCAATCCTCTTCAGTGAGTTCCAATGCGGGTTTTGGGCGATTTGTTCCGGCATTATTGACAAGGACATCAACTCTTCCCCACACGTCAATAGCAGCTTGTGCACCTTCCGCAACAGACTTCATGTCGCTTACATCAAACACAACCGGTTCTGCTTCACCGCCATTTGCGCGAATTTCTTCCGCGACTTCATCAAGATCGGAGCGAGTTCGACTGTTCAAGATAACCTTTGCTCCCATTTGCGAGGCGGCGAGGGCTATGCCTCTGCCGATACCTTTACCGGAACCTGTAATTAACATAACCTTATCATTCAATTCAAATCCTGGAAATGCCATAAATATCCTCCATTTGTCTAAGACTATTCGGTTTTTTCCGAAAACAGAATCTGTTTATCTACTTGCTAATTTCAGCGTATTTTCCAGCAGCATTGCGCGTGTTAGCGGCCCAACACCGCCTGGGACAGGGGTAATAAACCCAGCTACCTCTTTTACTTCATCAAATTTGACATCACCGACAAGACGATTATCAACGGAGTTGATACCAACATCAATGACAGTTGCCCCCGGTTTGACCATATCCGCTGTAATAAATTCAGGTTTTCCAATTGCAGCAACAAGAATATCCGCTTCTTTTGTCACCTCTGCAAGATTTTTGGTGCGTGAATGGCAGTATGTGACGGTAGCGTTCCGGTTGAGAAGCATCACGCCGACAGGTTTTCCAACGAGATGGCTTCTACCTACACAGACCGCTTGTTTACCTTCAATTGGTTCTTCAGTAAATTCAATAAGTTTGATGATTCCTGTTGGCGTGCAGGGTGTAACTCCTTCCCGATTGATAAATAGATTACCTAAATTGAAAGGTGTTAATCCATCTACATCCTTATCAGGCACGATTGCATCTATGACTACTTGTTCGTCAATTGTATCTGGCAGTGGCATTTGCACTAAAATACCGTGGACATCTTCGCGAGTGTTTAATTCTACAACTTTTTGAATAAGTGTCTGCTGAGTTATCTCGGAGGAGAGTCGGTGGACTTCTGAGTGGAAATGTACTTTTTCACAATCGCGTTGTTTGTGTTTGATATATATGGTAGATGCGGGATCATCACCAACTTGGATGACAGCGAGTCCTGGCGTAAATTTTAGTTTTTTTAGTTTTTTTCGAATTTGGCTACGGATGCGCTGAGCGAGGCGAGTGCCGTTAAGAATTTCGGCTGACAAATGCCTTTTCCTCCCAGTTTACGAGTGCTTGAAAGAATTTAATAGAACGCATTTACAAGTCCGTTGTCTAATCTTAAGTTCGGTATAAATTTATTTTAACAGATAGCTTCGTTTTTGTCTATAGAATTAATGATATTTCCGTTTATAATGGTAGAGTAACTGTGTTTATCCCGTAGAAAAACCATCCAAAACTAAAACCACCTAATAAATTCATCTTTTTTACGAATTTTGACAATCGTGCAACCTTTTCTCATCTAAATCGCGTCACTAACAATCAAATTTTACTTTTATTCGGGGACTCTGATGGAAAAAGATGATGTTCAACTAATTGATAGTATCTTGTCTGGCGATGAAGCTGCTTTCACGACTTTAGTAAAAAAATACCAAAAGAGCGTTCACGCCTTAGTATGGGGAAAAATAGGGGATTTCCAAATTGCAGAAGAAATTACCCAAGATACTTTCCTCCAAGTACACAGGAAACTCTCCACACTAAAGAAACCGAGCCAGTTTGCTGGATGGCTTTATGTAATTGCTAATAGGCTTTGCACAGCATGGCTTCGAAAACAGAAACCGAAGATTCAATCGCTTGAAGCAACCAGTGGAATAACATTAGAAAGATATGCTTATGGGCAGTATCTCTCGGAACAACGTGAGGAAGCGGCAACTGAATACCGCCGAGAACTGGTCAGAAGACTGTTGGAAAAACTGCCGGAAAGCGAACGTACAGTGATGATACTTCACTACCTCGGAGAGATGAAGTGTGAAGCAATTAGCAGGTTTTTAGGTGTGTCAGTGAATACAATTAAGAGTCGTCTTAGCCGCGCCCGAAGACGTTTAAAGACGGAGGTTCCCATGATTCGTAAAACATTTGGTAGTGTCCAACTACCTGCAAACTTTACTGAGAATATAGCGAAGCAAATTGCTACCACTAAACCAGTTCCTGCTTCAGTTGGAAAACCTTTGCTGCCGTGGGCAGCTTTGAGTTCAACCGTTGTTTTGCTCATTCTGATGCTCGGTGCAAGTGATCGTTATCTCACCCGTTTTCAGAAGCCTTATAATTTAGAAGCACAGTCAGAAACCGCTGTTGAAGTCGTTGATGCACCAGTTGTTGATGTTCTGTCAATATTTGATGTGCGACATCAGGTTGCAGGAGCTGCTATTTCCAGCGAAGGGCCCAAGAATAATCAAAAGGGTAACAATGCTGTTTTATTTGCAGAAGCCCAAGAGGATTCTTCAACCTCTAACAAATTAACACAGAAATGGACTCAAGCGAGTGGTCCACAAGGCGGTAAAGTACATGAAATATTTCTTACATCTGAAGGAAATATTATGCTGTGTCCCCTACAGGTATCTATCAATTGACAGCGGATGCGGCTCAGTGGACGTTAATCAACAACACCGTGCCGACTGGTGGAATGCGGATGCCTATGGCAGAGGCAAACGGTATACTCTATATTGTCTCAACGGATGAAGTATATGCTTCAACTGATGATGGTGTGACGTGGCATACCCTCGGTCCACGCCCAAAAGGACAAGCTATCGGATTAGTAATTACAGATGACGTGTTTTACTTTGCTATCAAAAATGCGATTTTTCATTCAACTGATGTTGGTAAACAGTGGTTTCCTTTAAACGATGGCTTGAACGACAGAACAATTTCAGCAATAACTTCAATTGGAAACACAGTATTTGCTGGAACAGACCGAGGGCTTTTTCGCCTCAGTGCGGGTGCCTGGGAAAGATTATCAATAGATCCATCAAATAAAATCACCTCAATGGAAGTCTTTGAAAACAATTTGTATGTTGGCACAAAATCCGATTATCCATCTAAGGAATCAGAAACATATTTGGTAAAATCTGTTGAATTAATGACTGGCTACAATTATCTGTGGGGAGTTTTCTATTCTCCTGATTTAGGAGATTCATGGATAGAAATAACACCAAAAGACAGGTTTAGCAAAATTGGTTTAGCTAATATTAAGGTTTTGGCTGCAGATAATACGCTGCTTGTATTAGGAAATAATTTTGGACTCCGATCCAAAAATGGAGGGCAGACTTGGCAGGTCTTCAGAGAGGCGCCAGAGTCGTACACATTAAGTTCCCACCCTGTTGTTGCAGTAAATGAAAATACTTTTTACAAAGTAAAAGGTGCTGGTATCTATCGAACGATTAATGGCGGAGAATCTTGGCATCTCTTTATGAAAGGAATGCCAGGCACCACGAGACGGAATTTAGTTACGTATAAAAATCAACTCTACAGCTACTCCAATGAGGATATTCTTAAATCAACCGACGGTGGCGAATCGTGGAACCTAATTCATGTTGATTCAAGTGCGGACACACTTGGCAATAACAAAAGAAGCGGTACGAGTGACATTTTTGCTCATTTTGGTCAGAAGTTAGCAATTGCAAGTGACACCTTCTTTGCACTCGTGCCAGAAAAGAGTGGTATGCGTGTTGCGCGATTATTTGCCAATGAGAATAAACTTATGTTTGTTGAAGGAATTCCCCCTTTTACTGGGGATATCAATGTTAATGTCCCAGATGATAGAGATGAAAAAAAAGAAAATGCAAAAGACAGACCGCTGAATATTAGAGAAGATTTGTCTCCTACACCTAAAGAGAATGTTCAGAGTTTAGAACAGTTAGAAGGATCAAATACAGAGTTTGGATGAGTATTCTCGTGCCTTAGATGATTACGTTAACCTTATTGAAAAAGGAGAAATTGCATTAGGGGAGTTTGTTGCAAGTGGTGAGAATTTTTACTTAGAATATAAACGCGAACTTTTCAAATGGGAACCCGGCAGCTCAACATGGTCCACTACAGGTTTAATGGATGCCGGTGAACAACGTCCTTACGGTAGGGAAGGATTCCGAATCGCTGTTTCAGATGAAACAGTCTATGTCGGAAAGCGGGATGGTCGTCTCTTTCAATCGCTTGATGGTGGAAACAGATGGAATGATGTTACCACAAATCTTCCCGTTTCCTTTAACCTTTTCAATGAGATAATTTTTGCGGGTTCAACGATTTATGTTGGGACTGATAATGGTGTATTAACTTCAGATGATGGTGAAAAGTGGGTAGTACTTACCGATGACAATGGGGATCGAATTGTAATGGACTGTTTAGCAATCGCCAGCACCGAGGTTTACGGTGTATGTGACGCAGGCATCTATAAATTAGACAATCAAGGTATATGGGAACTGAGCTGGCAAGAAGTACCAGATAGAGTACGTGACCTTGTTGTTAGTAATGGTAGGTTTTACATTGCAACCAATCGTCTTGGGATGTTCCACATTCCACTTAAAAAGAAAGATGAATAATATTGCAGGATGTTAAAAACAATCATATAATCTTTATACATAGTCGCCATCTAAGTCAAAAGGAGTAATAAGATGAAAAAGTTTATCATTCCAACTTGTCCAGTTTTTTGCTTTATAGGGGCTGCTCTTTTGTATTTCGGACATCAGCGTTCTGATCCAGAAGAACTCAATGGTGCATCTAAGAACACTTTGCAAATAGAAAACCAGCCCCAAAAAGAATCATCTGTTCCTGAGTCTACACAGAAAACAGGTAAGGGTGATACAGCGGCGGAAATAGAAGCCAAAAAAGAAGGTTCAAACTCTGAAAAGACTAACGACACTGGTGGAAATACTACTTTAGACGATAAAAAGAAGCAAAAACAGAAACTTCAACAATTGCCCTCTGCTGAGGATGTTGCAGCAAGTGCTGCTTTTGAAGCATACGCGAAGTCTGAGATAGAACATAAATCCGCTTTGAGTAAATTCACTGAAGCATTGAAATCTGGCGATTCAGCCTCTTTAGAAGCAGCAACGAGAACTCTTAAGAACGCCAGGTTAAGCCGGGAGGAAGCACTTCGAAATCTCGCCTCTTATTCAGAAGAAGCAGCGGAAATATTGGCAGCGGATATGGCTCGTGCAGCAGAAGCCGAAAAAGAATTTGATCGGATAACCGCTGAAGATCAGAAACGGTCTGTCGAAAGGAGGAAGCAAATTTGGTTGGAAGGGTTCAAAAGACTTTCACCAGAACAACAGCGGACTTTATTGGATAAGTTACCAGAGTTAAGGGAATTACTTCGCGCGGATTAATGCTATAGTAACCCAAGTTGCTATCTACAAGATTTCGATCAGGCATCCACCGTTTTTTACTGAAAAACAAGGATTTCTCGCTGATTCTGACGTTTTCTGATATAAATCGGGGTTAGAAACCCCTCCTACAAGAGCGTTCACAAATAGGTGGCAACTTGGATTATAGTAGATTTTAGAATTACTTGGACACTCTGCACCAGCAAGGTTAAGAAATCTTGCCTACCGAAACTTGAACGCTACTCGGACTTAAGGCGTTTTTGACGATCTTGTAGGAATTTAATGACAGTATCTGGACTTTGGAAACCAAGAGTGCCTGCTTCATCAATAACCATTTGAATCTGGACAGGATTATTCGTCAGTATTCTTTCTGCTTTACGGTAATACTCATCTGCCGCATCATTTTCTCCACTTTCTTGGTGCATTACTGCTAAATAGATATGTGCAGCAGCGAACCGTGGCGATTCGGTGCGGTTTTTGATAAACTCCTCAAAAGCGAAGCGCGCATCAGCATAACGTTGGTCTTCAAAGTGAACCCTGCCGATACGAAATTGTGCTCTATCTGCATAACTGTCTTTATATCCATCGGACAGATAAAGTTCGCGTTCGGGATAACTAATAGTCGTTTGATAGGCTTGCAATGCCTCATCAAATCGCTGGAGTTTCCTATAGATTTCACCTACTTGGAAAGTTGCCATCATCGCTTGCAAGGTATTTGGGTGTTGTTTTATAATAGCGTTGAAAGATTGAAGTGCTGAATTTGGTTTTTTAAGTATATCTGCATAAATAATGCCTATACGGTAGCGCGCTTCAGCTGCATAAGGCAATTTAGGATGTTCTTGGAATATTTTTCTATACGCATCAACCGCTTTGGAATAATCCATCAAATTGCGCTCATAAATAGTAGCAATTTGTAGTTGAGTTCTGACTTTCTCATCAGCGTTTATACCTCCGCCCTTAATTTGTGCCAAGAGTTTTTGAATCGCTGCATTGTGTTCAATTGAACGGAGTTGTGATGCAGCCCGTTTGGCAAATTGTGAATTTGGGACAGTGACGATTAAATTACGGGCAATTTTTGAAGCTTCATCGTAGTGGCCGTCTTCCACAGTCTTTTCGAGCCTTTCAAATTCCTGCTTTGGTATGAGTTGCGTTAGTGTAACTATTTTAGCGCGAAGTAGTTCGCTCACTTCCGCAACACTTTTATCATACATCGCAATCTGTCCAAGATAGACCGGCTCTAAGTTTGGTAGGTAAACGTTAAGGTAAATTTTAAATGCATTGCGTGCTTTGGTATAATTCTGAATTTCTTCATGGCAGATACCTGACCAATAAAAAACTGCATGCATATTCCAGAAGTTCGGATGTTTTTCTAAAATAGTATCGTATACGGTGAGTGCGTTTTCGTACTTCTCCGCCTCACGATGAAGATTAGCAATATGAAAAAGAGCCTCTGCGGCGAAGTTACTTGTTGGAAAATTGTCTGCCACTTTCTGGTAAGCATCAATTGCTAACGGCAATTGGTGTAATACAGTATGCCTTAAGTGCGCGATCCGCCACTGTGTTTCAGCAGCTAATTTGTCAGTGGGGTGTTTATCAAGTAAGACCTGATATGCTACGATGGCACGTTCAGGTTGATTGAGTTGAGAATGCGTGCGGTAGAGTTCAGCAATCTGAAATTGTGCAACCGCCTCTAACGGTGTGCCTTTATAGTTACGGACAATCTCTTCCTGAATCTGTAAGTTTTTTAGTGCAGTTCGAATGTCTCGAATTTTACGTAATCCGATTTTATGTACGAAATGGGTTTCTGGCGCCATGCTGACAAGTGTATGGAAATTTTGAACAGCCTTCTCATATTTTCCCATCCGACTGTACACATCACCGATTTTAATATATGTGAGAAAAATTTCAGCCATCGGTAGCCCGTCCGATTTCATCCCAAGAATCTTTTCATAAGCCTTGAGTGCTTCAGGATATTGCTGTGTATAGTTGTAATAGATCTCGCCGAGTTGGTAGTAGTAGCGACTCTGGGTTTCAATATCTTTTGAAGATTTAGCGAGTTTCTCCAACTTAGTGGCAGCTTCCGTATAATGTTGTTCCTCAAGTAAAGAGGTAACTTCATCAAGCTGCGCGTATGCCGTGGATAAAACCATCAACAGCAACAGTAGCATACATGATATAGCGCGATGAATAATAGGAGTAAATTGCAAATTTTCCACGTAAAACTCTTTTAATGCTCAACAACTAACCTGGGAATTCCAATGTTCAAAGTTCTGAATGAACACTTTTCAGTTGTTTTTTGGCAATATTTGCCCAATTGGTGCCTTGTGCGTGGTCTTTAACGCGATTAAGATCGCTGACTGTATCCCATTCATCTGAATTACGGAGATGTTTTTTTCTTAGAACATCCTCCATACTTCGTTGAATATCCTGATGTCTATACTGTTCAATGCGTGCGTCCGCTGAGTCGGTATGACTCGCTTCGAATGTGGGTGCGGGGTTAAACGGATTGCCGACGAAAAACGCGATAGCAATTACAGCAAAAGTAAAAATACATATACTGGCTACTTTCTGTTCCCGTAAGATTAATAGGGGCCTCACCGTAAAATCTGACAAACGGGAACTTAGCGAGGGTTTAACGGATGGCGCCTTAGCAAGCCGTCTGTATAATTTCATCTCAAGGTTGTGTGGAACAATAACATGGGATGTTAATTCTTCCTCTGCTTCGTCTACAAGGTGAAGCACACGCTTATATGCGTTGACCTTTTTGGTGCAGTTCTCACATGTAGTAAGATGCTGTTCAAAATCTACTACTTGTGACGGGTTTAACTCACCATATACAAAATCAATCGTCTGTGCTTCAGATTTATTACATTTAGGCATGAACGGACCTCCTATATTTCATTATTTTCCCACAAAGGTCGTAATATAGTTTGTAACTTTTTGATTGCGCGATGAAGATGAATTTTCACTGTGCCTTCAGCCATTCCGAGTGTCTCGGCTACCTCTCGAATCTGTAAACCTTCATACCGTGTTAACATAAAAACAGTCTTTTGTTTAGCGGAAAGTTCGTCAACTGCTTCTCGGATGATGCGTCCCCGTTCTTTATCTTCAAGCTGCTTTTCGGGATTGCTCGAGATGTCTGTAGCAACGAGTCTTGCTTCAATTACATCTTCATCTTCTAACACGTAAACAGGTTTCCGGGATTTAGAACGGTGATAGTCAATAGCAAGATTAGAAGCAATTGTATAAAGCCATGTCGTAAATTTTGCTTTCGGTTCCCATGACGCAAGTGCACGATATGCCTTGAAAAACACTTCAAGTGTTAACTCCTCAGCATCTTCGTAATTCCTAACAGACCGTAGAAGATATCCGAAGATTTTACGTTCATAACGTTTCATCAATTCATCAAAAGCTTTTTGACTACCCGATTTGAACTGTGCAACAAGCATTTCATCATCAATCATTTTGTCCATAACTTCTGCCAGACTTTCGTTCAGTTTTTGAACAAGTTAATTTTTTAACGTAGATGGGTTTCATTAAGTTTACAGAAATTGCGGTTTTATGTCAAAATTTGGATGTATTAATCAAATTTTAGTTGATTTCTTATGCCAAAGCGGTTAAAGTTTGTACAAATTATGTGGAACGTATCTAATTAAGTGGATTTTTGGTAAGAATTCAGTTAGAATAATTGCAGCAAAAATCAACGGAGGTATTTCGGTGGCACACGCACATTCTGACTCCTATACAACACCATTAATAATTCCAGCTTCAGAAACAGCAGAACGGATGGCACAGGCAGCATCGAATTTTTTAGACGTTTTGACTCCTACTTTACGCGAAAAAGCGTGCCAACCGTTTGATGGAAATGAACGGTTTCGGTGGCACTACATTCCTATAGAGATGTGGGAACGTCAAGGTGTTTCGTTAAAAGAACTAAACACGAACCAGCAGGAATTGGCACTCGCGCTCATGGCAAGTGGGTTGAGTGCAAAAGGTTATGAAAAAGCCCGAGCAATCATTAATTTAGAGTCCATATTGGGCGAAATTGAAAAGACAGCAGGTGAGACACGACTTGAACGTAATCCTGAATTCTACTTTTTCACCGTATTTGGCGATCCGACAGGAAATGGTGCATGGGGGTGGCGCACCGAAGGTCATCATGTTTCCCTGAACTTTACGGTTGTCAATCGCGAATTGATTTCTCCAAATCCTTTCTTCTTTGGCTCGAACCCAGCAGAGGTACCACAAGGTGACAAAAAAGGATTACGAGTCCTTTTCGCTGAAGAAGATCTGGCACGGCAACTTTTAACAAGTCTTACACCATACCAAAAAACCTTAGCCATTATCAATACGGAAGCACCATCTGATATTCTAACGCGGAATGCTCCCAAAGTGGAGTTTGAAGCAGTTGAAGGATTAGCAGTTGAAACAATGCAAACGCATCAACGTGAACTTCTGATCCAATTGGTTCACGAATATATTGATCGACTTCCAGATGAGATCGCAGAGATTGAACGCCGAAAATTACGCGAAATTAGTTTTAATGATATTCACTTTGCGTGGGCAGGTGGTGAAGAACGTAGGATGCCTCACTATTATAGACTTCATAGCCCATTTTTCTTTGTGGAGTATGACAACACACAGAACAATGCGAACCACGTTCATTCAGTGTGGCGACATATTGCGGATGACTTCGGCGCTGATCTGCTTCGCTTACACTACCACAAAACTGACCATCATGACCATTAGTTAAATCACCGTAGATAAGAAAGCCACCAAAGTTGACGGCTTTCTTATAAGTTGACAAAGGGTTCTTTGGGTTCGTGAAAATACGTGTTACGTGTAAGGAAATAAACTTATGTTTCACCGTTTGTTTGCATGGTTCTGTATTTTGAACCTCATTTTGAGCGTAATGGCTGTAGAAGCTGCTAAAATTGCTGTTGTTGATTTTGCTGACGACACTGGATGAATTCAAAGTTGAGTACGATGATCTGACAAAGGCGCTTGAAGGTGGAGAGCTACCCCTCAAAGCGGAAAATAGAATTTTCTTAATCGGTAGCATGACGACAAACAATGCTGGATTGCACCAAAACCTTGACAAGAATGCAAAAGCAATTCAGGATTTCGTCGTAAATGGTGGTGTCGTCTGGGAACCGACCCAAGCTGACCAAAACGAAGCGAAGGTGGATTGGTTGCCGCCTGAATTGAGTTGTGTTCGGAGTGACCGTGATAGTGCAGATTTTAAAATATTAGAAGCGGAGCATCGGCTCTTTAACGAACCAAACCGTATGAATGAGAATACGTTTAAAGGCTGGGGACATCAAGGCTGGCCTACTGTTTGGGAAGTCATCGCTTCTCAGACAGGATTTGACGTGATGATGGAAAGTTTGGGACAACCTGTCATTATGGAAGCGGAATTCGGGAAAGGTAAGTTCCTGATGATGGCAATTGCACCTGATAAATACTATATCGCAGGTAACGTGGAAAATTTGCTGAACTATGTTGAAGAATTTGCTGCTGTTGAAGCAGATGGGAAACTCACAACGAGGTGGGCGAATCTGAAAATGTGGTAAGTGGAATATTGATATTATGTTTTGGCTTTTCTTCTTCTCGTTCAACAAACAAGCCAGTGTTTTAACTCCTCGGTTAACTTCTCATGATTATACCATTTCTGAAAATAACTTCTCATTTTCAAATTATCTGTTCGTAGTCGCGCAATTCATTGCCAAGCGCACTTGGGCGAATACGCGTATGGTATTCGCCATGACTTGGCGCCTCGGACATTCTTATCTTCTATAGATATTCCATTAAATTGCAGTATGTTGAATGGGACATTGTATTTTAGAATTGGTATTAGAGCCTAATACAGAAGCGGTATTGAAAGTTCACCGGGAACATCTAATTTGATTGAAACATATGTTCCATTATAGTGGTTCGAATGAACCACTATAATGGAACTAAAGATTACTGATAAGTGTTAAGCTGCTACTGGGTAGATTTCAAATTACCCCATGTAGTAGTAAGTTTATCAGCTGGTTCAACAGCGGTTACCGCATTACTGCTAAGCACAACAAGTCCCGTCTTTTCGGAATTTTTTCCGTGGACAACAGAATGCGGATACCAACCACCCCACCCTTTTTGCCCAGGAGTGTCTATATCGCCATCATTGACACAGATACCTAAACCGACTTCGATACCTGCACTAAATGAACCAGCAAGACCGAAATTCGCAGGAGTGAATTTAAATTCGTAGTAGGTTTTCTTAGCACCCTCGTCTCGAGTGATTGCAAAATCTCTCTCTGCCTCAAGACCAGGTTGTCCGTTTGTTCTCTCATTATGAAGGATGAGATTTTCTGCATTGTTGTCTAATGCAACGTTATAGAGAAAGAGTGCTAACCCTCCATCGCGCTTGCCAGTTGGTTCAAATGCGATTTGTGCGGCATCACCATTCCATGCAGCACCGGAATTTTGATGCTCGTCATCAGTAACACTAAGTGCAAGATAAGCCGCATCGGGGTTCCAAGCAATCATGAAACAGACTGTTTGGTCATCAGCACTGTTCCATTTACCACCATCGTGTTCTTCAAAAACTTTAACTGCGCCGCCGACGCCTTCAAATTCTACGCCGCAAAACGGGGAACCGTCAGTTCCAGTGACAGCATCCATAACCTCACCCCATTCGTCAAGATTACCATCAATGGTAACGTCAACACCAGATGGGGCATTGTATACATCGTGTGTTGGACTACGCCACTGTGCATCTGCGACATTAATTGTAAGTAGAGTTACTGCTGCAAATAGTGCAGCAAATACAAAAACCTGTTTTTTCATCTAAATTTCCTCTCTATATTAATTATATTCCACCTTAGCAGTGGATGTTTTGAAAGAGCAACAGCGTTGCTTCCTGTGTTAGAAAATTGGGCAGGTATTTCTGCCCAAACAGATTAGGTAGCGGCTGTTTTTCCGCTACGGTTTAGCAGTTTTAGCTTATGCCAAAACAGTTATTGGGTTGATTTTAGTCTACCCCATAGGCGTCAATTTAAGCACATAATTACCAGATTGTCTCTTGTGGGAGTGAATCAACGCAGCATGCGCGTGTGGCATGCTGCCAAATCAACGCCAAATGCGACGAGTGCCATACGCGCGCTCGGCGTTGGCTTTTGTGAACCTAAACTAATTAAATCGGGGTTACAAACCCCTCCCACAAGAAGGTGTATCCTTAAGTTGACACCTATTGGGTTGATTTTAGTTTACCCCAAGTTGTTGTTAACTTATTTGAAGGTTCAACAGCAAGAACTTCATCAGTGAGAATGACAAGCCCTGTATTTTCAGAATTTTTTCCGTGAACAACCGCACGTGGATACCATCCACTCCACCCTTTTTGCCCTTCTTGGCCGGCGGCTTTATCGCCATCGTTGACACAAATTCCGATTCCGAATTCGTATCCTTCTTTAAACTGACTATTCAAGCCCAAATCTTCAGGAGTAATTGCAATTTCATAATAAGTCTCTTTTTCGTTTTCGTTTCGGGTTATGGCGACATCTTCCCCAGCAACAAGTCCTGGACCACCGTTTGTTGTCTCATTATGAACAGGAAGCATGTTCTTTGCATCGTTGCCTAACGCAACGTTATAGAGAAAGAGTGTTAGTCCTCCGTCGCGCTTACCAGTCGGTTCAAATGCAAGCTGCAAGCTATCACCGTTCCATTGTCCACCGCCATTTTGATGCTCGTCATCAGTAACACTTAGTCCAATATAAACGGCATCTGGTTCCCAGACAATTGCAAAACAGGTTTCGTGGTCATCAGCCCCTTTCCAATCGCCTCCTCCATGGGATTCAAAAGCTTTCTCTGCTCCTGCCCCATCAGTATCATTTTTGACACCGCAGAATGGTTCTCCATTGGTCCCTTTGACTGTATCAAATACACCTTCCCATCCTTCATCGTCATCAAGTTCACCATCAATGGTAATGTCAGCGGGTTTTTGAAGGGCATTGTAAACGTCATGTGTTTTGCTACGCCACTGTGCATGTGCTACTACAGTCGTGAGGAATAGCAATAGAGTAATTGCAATCAAAAACTTTTTCATCTTTTTTCTCCTTGTTAGAAGTTAAATTTATCATTTGTAAGTAAACGTGATTGCGAGTTCGCGGTTTACAAGATAAATTATAGTCAATTTACTAATTCTTAGCGTGTAAATAGAATAAGATATTATTAAAATCTATACCAAAGTTAACGATCTTCAACGGTTGGAACAAGCTCTTTTCCACCTAAGCATAAAATATACCGGTCACTTGAACCGATGTATAGTTTTCCATCTGCAATAGCTGGAGAAGAAAGGAGTTTCAACCCATATTCAACGGTCTGTGTATCATATTCCCATATAATGCTGCCATCATCAATGGCGAGACAGTAGATTACTCCGGCTTCTGTTGCAGCATAAACAGCCTCTTGTGTTACAGCAGGTGATGACACAATGACTGCACCAAGATCGGTTTCCCAATGGAGTTCGCCACTTGTTGCTGTGAGTGTGTACACAAAACCGTCGCGGGAACCAAAAGTTACAAAATCATCGTGTACGACAATCGCTGTAAGGACCGCGTCTGCTGCCTCATATTCCCAGGCGATATCGCCTGTTTCGGTGTTTAGCGCGACAACTTTCCCCTTTGGAATAGGATGACTTTGAGAAAAATCACCTCTGCCTAAACCGAAAAAGACTAAGTTGTCGTGCACACTTGGGCTGCCCCAGACCGGATACGGCATGGGTTTTGACCATATCTCGGCACCTGTTTCAGCATCCACAGCATAGATTTTATATTCACCGTAACCGGTACCAAAATAAACCTTACCATCTTTAACTATTGGGGACATGTCTGCATGAACAGCAGGAAAGTGCCATATTTGCTCACCTGCCAGCGCGTCAAGGCAATAAATACCGTCCGCACCAGCAGTAAAATAGAGCCTTCCTTGGGTAATGAATGGTGTAGACTCCACATGGCTTGCAGTAGTGAAACTCCAGATAGGATCGCCAGTCTTTGCATCAAGACATCGGAGTCGGCAACCACTATCTTCATGAAAACCTTCACCGATGTAAACCCTACCTGCAACAACAGCAGGTGAGGAAACGATAGGTATTTCTGAATCGTGCCGCCAGACAACTTCCTGCGTATCCGTGTCTATACAATAAGTTGCACCACTAACAGAAAAAACTGCACCTTGGAGCGAACCAATATAAAGACGGTTACCTACGATTGTTGGTGATGAAAGGAATTGAACCGTTTTTCTCCCTTTCGCTTTGAAAACCCAGGAAGGGGTTCCGTTTGTAGGACCGGGTAGGTCATCAACGTGCCCTGTGCGATTTGCATTGCTTCGGAACGTTGTCCATGCCGTGCCTGTTCTTACATTTTTTGTGCCAGCACGCTGATCGTCTGTACCTGTCGTGGTAACATTTTCTTTTATTCCTTTCCCAACAAATTGATAGGTCAATACCGCTAACCCAATTAGGACAACCAAACTAATTACAGAGACAATCACTCTGCGGACAGTCAGAAAATCTCGCAGCTTGTAAAAATACATCTTTGTTGTATCGCGTGCAAATACAAGCGCGGTTAGAACAGCAACGCCGACAAAGGCGAGTATCTGCGGGATGATGCTAAGCAGGGCAGTAAGTGGTCCGAGAAGCTGCGGAATAACTGCATGTGCTGTGGCTGTGAAACAGACAAAAACCGATATGAGACTTAAGGTCAATATCCATGTGGTTTTTCTCATACGTTATAACTCCCGTACTATTTGGATTTACCCAAGAATTCTACAGCAAAATGCACAAGATTCTCAAGCATCTTGTGGTTTTGAGCAACCTGTTCTTTACTATCATTGCGTAGGTTTGTGATCACATACATGCCTTTCCCATATCTCAATTGAGCAACAACAATTTCCTTGCCATTATTGGTTGTGGCTAACACTTCATATTTATCGTTCCACCCGTTCCAGGAGTCGTCAAGTGAAAGATGTCCTGAACGGATTTGATGCGGTGCTTTAAAAAGGGAACCTGCTTTGGATGTAGGCTGGAAGTCATTTCGACGGGGGCTTTCTACACCTTTGAGAGGTTCAGGTAACCAATCGGTTCTGCTTGGACGATCTGTATCACAATCCTGACCAGAAACAATGACAATGCCGCCGTTCTTAACAAAATCTCTGATCCGTTTCTCTTGGTTCTTATTTAGGAGGTATCTGCCATCATCAATTGCGCGGTAGCCAAGCCATAATATGTCAGTTTTACTAAGCCCTGGCAGGTTGCGATCGGTTGTCTCATCAAAGGCAATCCAACGTTTTCCCACCTTATCAATGCTGGAAATAACAGGAACTTCCTTTTGATAGTTTTTTCTGTTCAGAAGAAAGAGGCGGATTATATCTCCATTAAGGACAGCGCGTACCTCTTTCTGGAATTCGGGTGTTGAATCTCTTTTTGAAACTTTGAACTGATTGAGTTTGACTTCAAAATGGGTGAACCCCCACCTACCCCAACCTCTCTCTTTATCCTTTGTAACCATGAGTTGAAACCATTTTCCTCTTGTATGTGCAATACTGTTGATCCGCCCTTCTTTTTGTTCATAACAAACAACAATCGGTTCACCCTGCTTTAGAAAACGCGCAATCTCTTTTCTATGGTCTGCTTCCCCTTTAAAAATATCAAAGCGAATTCTAATCACGTCAAATTCGCTGCGACCTTTGAGGTTTTGTTCAACCTTAATATCAGCTGTCTGTCGTTTGGTGTTAACCTCTGTGATAGTTCCAAAAACAACGTTGGTACTCTCACTGACAATTTGCGGAATGGTATAAGGTATTGAAATATAAGCATTTGCGCTTAACTGTGTGGACAGAAAAATAATCGTAGCAAGCAGTCCTATTATGTCATGACGTTTACATTTAATATTTAGTTTATATGTTGAAATTAAATTTTGCACCGCAGTCCTCCTATAAATTTTGTTTTTTAATTGAGCGTGGGTTTAGAAAATGTTGTAGGTTGAGTTGAACAACGTGAAACCCAACACTTTTTATCTTTGCACGAGTTGACTGTTTAAATCAACGCTAAATACGCGTTCAGCATTTGTGTCCTCTTTGAAGTTGTTACGGCACGCGGCGCGTGCCTACTACTTTTAAACACACATTTATAGTAAAACCTATAATTAATGGGACACTTCTGTAGCGCAAACTTTATGAAGATTAAGAAAATATTTCGGTAATTCTAATTTTT
>JAGWBU010000044.1:23813-36990 GCA_021295735.1 Candidatus Poribacteria bacterium
GCGTCTCATAAGGCACAAACTAAAAGTTTGTGCTACAACTTCTATTGTCCATTATCTTTCCAAGACAAGTTTAGCAAAGAGTCCCAATAATTTCAAAGTTCACTATAAATTGGTTATTTTATGTACAACCTTCATTTATTTTAACTTAACAGCAGTTCCGGTTGCGGTCACCATCAGCATACCGTTACTGGAACCAAGCACCTGATAGTCAATATCAATACCGAGGACAGCATCAGCACCTTGCCGTTGCGCGATTTCTTGCATTTCTCGGATTGCGGTCTCACGTGCATCAGCAAGTTTGCTTTCATAAGCTTCGGAGCGGCCGCCAATCATATCTGTAATACCAGCGAGAAAATCACGAAAGATATTTGCCCCCATGATTGCCTCACCTGTAACTAAGCCAAGGTATTGTCCAACTTGTCTGCCTTCAATCGTATTCGTTGTAGTTGTGATCATTATTGTGATTTTCCTCTTGCGGTAATTTCCCAGACAGATTCGACAATCTCATTACGGATGCCGTAGTATCTATCGTGCAGATTAACAGTGGTACAACAGTGTGTAGGTAAAATTTCAAGTTTATCTCCCAGTTTAAGGGAAACATCTCCGTTGGAAACCAGCATTTTCCCATGCTCTTCGGAAAGACCTGTCATTTCGAGTCCAGCAACAACAATCGGTTGTGGAATGCCGAACTCCTTCGTAAGCACTTTCAAACCCGTGTCTACGATGATGCGATTCTGTGCAGGACAACTGACGACAGTGGCCAAAACTGACAATGCGTTGTCAAACTTTCCTCCAATGCCTTCAACATTGTGATAGGTCGAATCCATGAAGACATAAGAACCAGCCTGCACCTCCGTCATTTCGGGAATACTCCCTGTGATGTCAAAAGTGCCTGTGCCACCGCCGCTCATAATTGAAACCTCTACACTATGCTCTTCAAGAAAATGTTTCGTTTCAATCAAGCGTTGCATGGCTTCTCGTGTCGCAGTCTCACGTTCGGTTCTGTTCGGTTTTGCGACGGTATGCCCCTCATATCCCATCAATCCTTCAAACTTCAGGTTTGGACTTTGGCATACCTGATGTGCCAACGCAAGTGTTGGTTGACCGGGTTCAACACCACACCGATCCATCCCGATGTTGACTTCCACCAAGATTCTGATAGTTACCCCTTTTGCTGTTGCTGCTTCGGAAATAGCCTGCACATTGTGAGAGTTGTCCACAGAAACCATAATCTCAGAATGCTTTGCAAGGTTGATAAGACGTGCTATCTTATGTGGACCGACAATCTGATTGGCAATTAGGACATCTCGAATTCCCGCATGAATTACTGCCTCCGCTTCACCCAATTTAGCACAAGTTATGCCTATTGCTCCCGCTTCAATCTGTTTATGTGCGATAATCGGCGTTTTATGCGTTTTGAGATGGGGTCTGAGTTCCGCGCTGACATTAGTAAAATAATCCGCCATCTTCTGGATATTGGCTTCCATTTTATCCAGATCAATTAACAGCGCGGGCGTATCTAATTCAGTTTTGTGTCTACCGATATATGACTCGGTGTCTTGCATACGACACCTCTTACAGTTGTTTCACAGGATTTGAAAGTGTTCCGAAACCTTCAACTTCTATCTGGACAATATCGTCCGGCGCAAGCGGTAAATCGTTTGGGACAATTATCCCTGTGCCAGTAGAAACGACAGTACCAAAAGGGATCGGGTTATCCCGCATCAAAAATTCAGTAAGTTGTTCAAACTTCCAATTAATTTGAGAGGTATTTACTTTTCCCTCATAAATTTCTTTTTCATCACGAAGGATAGTGCATTTCATCTCCAGATTATACGGATCATCAACTTCAGAAGTCGTAATAAACATAGGTCCGAGCGCGCAGCATCCATAAAATACCTTTGATTGTGGCAGATACAACGGGTTATCGCGCTCAATATCCCAAGCAGAAACATCGTTACAAAGCGTATATCCGAGGATTTCACCCTCTGCCCCCAGAACATAAGCGAGTTCAGGTTCGGTTGCGGTTAAAATAGAGTCGCTACGAATCCCGATAAAATCGTTCGATCCGACACAACGTGATGGTGTCGCTTTAAAAAATATTTCAGGTCTATCTGCATGATAAACACGACTGTAGATGTCTTGTTGCGTATCATCATCGCGCATATCCGCGCTTCGCTTGTAGGTAACACCGCACCCCCATACTTCAGGTGCGTCTATTGGGACCAATAGATGTGGTATTTTTTCATCTGGCGAAACGTCCAATTTCTCTAAGGTTAGCCCGTTTTCTTCTTGTGGAACTGACTCAGGGTCTTGGAATGCTGTGAATCGCATCGGTGGTGGTGCCGAAACTTGTTCTTGGATATCCGCCAAAAGAACGCCCAGCGTCACCCGTTCTTTATGGGCAAGCTCAAGAATTTCTAAAACACCTGGTGATTCATCACTGGTTACATCAATAACTTCGTGTTCACGGGTGACAATCCCGACTCGCTTACCTAAATTAGGTAAGTGAAATTGGATTAGTTTCATAATTCTCCAAAATTTCCTGCTGTTTACCACGACACATTATGTTGAAAAATTTACGCATCATTACATCAAATGAACTTCGTAAGATTTACGCAGTATTATTTTTCAGGTGGGACAAAAGCAGTTTTTTCAAGAAACGCTACTACCTTCTCTGCGGATTCAATAATAGATAGTTCCGCTGTATTGACAATAACCTCTGGTTCGTGAGGTGCTTCATAAGGAGCACTGATACCTGTAAATTCCTTAATTTCTCCGGCACGCGCTTTTTTGTATAGACCTTTCGGGTCGCGTTCTTCACATACGTCAAGTGGGCATTCAACAAATACTTCAACGAATCTGTTTTCAGCTATGAGGTCTCTTGCTTGGTCCCGGTCAGCGCGGTATGGCGAGATAAACGCTGTCATGACGATAGTACCCGCATCCACAAAAAGTTTCGCTACTTCACCGACTCGGCGAATATTTTCCTCGCGGTCTTCGGGTGAGAAACCTAAATTTTTGTTTAACCCATGTCGGACATTATCACCATCTAAGACATAGGTATGATGTTTTCGCTCGTGTAATAAGTGTGCCACTGCATTGGCTAATGTTGATTTTCCTGAACCTGAGAGTCCGGTAAACCATACGACACAACCTTTTTGGTTGAGTAGTTGTTCCCTATCTTGCTTTGTGACAGTTGTTTCATGCCACGTAATATTAGTTGCTTTCTGTTCTGCCAATCGATTTTTCCTCGTAATTTCGTAATAGTAATTTGGGATTATCAATTCCCTTATATGCTCTGCAAGGTAGTGTTCTTAAATCATGTTTGGATAAAAGAATGCACTTGCTGTATAGTATATCAGAAGTAGGTGTCAAGCGCAACCTATTTTTGATATAGTATATATTATACGTTACCTAAATCCTGAATTGCAATAGTTATTTAGTATTTTCAAACTGTCTCGAAATATATTGTAGACAGATTGGGTAAACCGTGATAAAATAGATTATTGAATATTAAAGGAATCCACTTACTATCATTCTACGAGGGATTTGGGAACGTTAGGTCTGTCGGAGAAAAACAACGCATGCCAGCTAAAGACATTTATCACGACAATGTGAAGAATGCCCTTGTTAAGGATAAGGACGGTTGGATAATAACACATGACCCTCTACGTTTGAAATGGGGTACTAATCACCTATATGTGGATCTGGGTGCAGAACAACTTTTGACAGCAGAAAAAGAAAATAGAAAAATCGCAGTTGAAGTCAAAAGTTTTACAAGCCACTCCAATCTTGCAGACCTTGAAAATGCTTTAGGTCAATATATCCTCTATTGAAATATTATTGAAGAACTTGAACCAGATCGGACATTATATCTTGCTGTCCATGAAGAAGTATTTGCAACCGTTTTTGAGGATTCTCTGGGACAAATGCTAATCCGCAAAAATCATCTGAAATTGGTTGTCTTCAGTAAAACTGAGGAGGAAATTATCAAATGGAACGAATAAAAAAATATCGAGAGATTATATTGCAAGTCTTTCGTGAATATACAGAGGTGCCTCCCGCTCACAGTGATTTAACCGACGAAATTATCGTTGACAAAGATTCTGATCGCTATCTGTGGATCACAAGAGGGTATCAGAAACACAAACGGATTCATGCTTGTGTTGTCCGGATTGATATAATACCAAATTAACGAGTTTTGTATTGTTTTCACTGCTGAGAACACGGGCGGGCACAGAGACCCGCCCCTACGATTGATACAACAAGATAATACTGAAGGTATAGCACCTGAATTAGAGCGATTTGGTATTCCGAAAGAACATATTGTCTTAGGGTTCCGTTCGCCAGATATTCGACAATACACGGGGTACGCTGTAGAGTAGGAGTAATTAACACAGGACATTGTAAGCAACTGAAACAACATAGGAGAAGTAGTTAAATGGCGAATAATATTAAAATTGCAGCATGTCAGTTGCTTACAAGTAAAGATGTCTCTGCCAGCACCGCAAAAGTGCTCCAACAAATAGAAGTGTGTGCAGAACTGGAGATACAGATTGCGGCATTTCCTGAAGGGTGTTTATTCGGTTATTGCTGTGAAACCGATTATTGGGAACAGATTTCGCCACAAGTTTTTAAAGAGGCAGAGGTGAAGATTGCTGAAGCTGCGCGTCGGCACAAGATGGCAGTGATTGTCGGTTCTGCACATCACGATGGCAAAAATTGGCACAACGACTTAGCCATTTTTGATCAACAAGGTAGTCTCAAATATCGGTACGGTAAAACTTTCCTCGCTGGCGAGAAGTGGTGTACGAATAATCGTGGTAAACTACCCATTGTGCAGTTAGCTGATATTGCTTGTTGCTTTATCATCTGCCACGATGTTCGTTATCCTGAACTTGTGAAACTGCCTGCTGCAATGGGTGCGCAAATCTGCATTTTCTGCTCGTGTGAATCGGGATTGTTGTCGGAATATAAACTCTCTGCATATCGTGCCATGCCAATTTCGCGGGCAACAGAAAACGGGATTTATCTTGTGATGGCGAATACACCAGCAAATCCGCATGATATAAGGGCAGCAGGGTCGTCACATGGCAACTCCAAAATTGTGCATCCGAACGGGAATGTTATCAAAGAAGCAGGATTTTTCGGTGATGAAATCGTTTCTGCTACAATTGACCTCTCACAAGCAATAGGTTCACAGGCGAAACGGACTTACAATGAGGATACGATACTCAGGGAGTGGTTCCAGCAGGGATGTGAGTTTGTGGTGAAGGTATAGAACCATAATATGCAGTCAAACATTGAACACGCTATTATTCAGCAGTTGCTCGCAAGTTCTCAAAAAGATGGCGTGCAAAAACTGGTTGTGGGTGCGGTAATCTATAAGAATAACAAATTCTTGCTCCTGGAACGAGTTCTATCTGACTTCATGGGTGGATATGTTGAAATACCAAGCGGTACCGTGGAGGCGGGGGAAGACCTACTTACAGCACTCGCTCGAGAAGTCCAAGAAGAAACAGGACTTATTGTGAAATCTGTCCTGAAATATCTCGGTTCTTTTGATCATACATCCAGTTCCGGCGAAAGATCAAGGCATTTCAACTTTCTTGTTGAGGTATAGGAAAGCGAAATCAAACTCAGTCCTACCGAACATCAGGCATATTATTTGGTTGGGTTGTCCGATGCAGTGTTCAGAACGCTTAACATCTCGGACACTACTAAGGCAGTTCTCAGGACTGCGGCACAACAATAACGGGAGTACTTGGTCAGATTAAAACTCATAAATATCCTCACGCCGTTTCGCAACCTTATGTCGGACAAGTGCTTGTAGGTCTTCTGGCATTCGCGCAAAAGTTTCTGGAAAAACAGGTTGGTGTCCACCTTCCCGCATTAGATTCCACCAAGCAGGATAATAAGCGATGTTCAACGCCATGCGATGTTGGTTGTCGGTTGTGTTCGCGCCCTGTCCGTGCCATGTTCCACCGTGCCACAATAGTACCGAACCCCGTTTTCCACAGACGGACACCGGATGACTTTCTACAATATCGGATTGCGTAGGTCTGCGCCGTGCGCGATGGCTGAATGGTACAACAAGTGTCGCACCGTTTTCAACGGTGAAATCTGTTATCATCCAGATTGAATTAATCATCCACGGTGTTTCAGGTAGGCGCGCCGGTAAGTCGTGCGTTGAATCGGAATGGATACCACCTTGTGTAGCACGTGGTTTGACCCACTTTGTGCATGCCTCACCCAACCGCGCGCTATCGCCGAGAAAATGGCGGACGACTTGCAGCACTTGCGGATGTGCGATGCATTCCCAACACATCTCATCAAGATTGACCACTCCGAAAAGGGTTTCATACAAATCAGCGTTGGGGTCTTGAAAAGTTTCACAATTCGCTGGATTTTGGTGAAGTTTGAAGTATTTCTCCGCCATTGCATCTGCTTTTTCTATAGGGATCGCATCCTCAATTAGGCAATAGCCAAATGTTTCAAGATGTTCTATTGCATCTTGTTGTGGCATTGATTTGAACTCCTGCTTCATTCAAATAAGGAATCAACCGCTTATTTTGTGAGGCATTATAGTGGATTTTAGAATTAACTGGACATTGTCACTCGGCAGGACAAAGTGTTCTACAGTTTTAAAGTCGCGACCTGCGAATCAACGCCAAATGCGCTTTTGGCATTTGGCGGGTCGCTCCTACAGGAAGAGGCGCAATGAATTGCGCGACTACAAACGCAGCAAACCTATAAAGAATTGTCCAAGTAATTTTAGATTTCACTATAACATAGCTATCTTTCCCGATCAGAGATTAACAGATCAAACGAATTGCTCTGCCACCCACCTTCCGTGACGATATTATCTTTCGTTTCGCGCAGCCGTTTGACCATACGGTCTTTCATGCGGCGCAATACGTGCTTGTATCCGAGATGTGTTGCGAGATTGTGAAGTTCATGGGGGTCGCTCTGCATATCGTAAAGTTCATCTTCACTGTATGGATTGTAGACGTATTTCCACGAATCGGTACGCACCATCCGTACAGTGGCAAGTGTTGGTTCGTATCCATGAAATTCAGCGAATACGTCATCCGGCCAATCCGTTACGGTTTCGCCTCTGAGTAGCGGTACGATAGACCTTCCATCAAGATTATTAGGCATTGCTGCACCACCGATTTCCAAAAATGTCGGCATAAGGTCAACAAGGTTAACAAATTCATGACAAGTCGTTCCTGGTGATGTCACCCCTGGCCATCGGACCACAAGTGGAATGTGATGTGTCTCTTCATACATGTGAAATCCTTTGTTGAAAAGTCGATGGCTACCGAGCATGTCACCGTGGTCAGTTGAAAAGATGACGATAGTGTTTTCTGCTAAACCTTTTTCTTCAAGACAATTGAAAATCCGTAGAACTTGGTCATCAATGAAGGTGCAAAAACCCCAATACGCTGCGATGACTTTCTGCCAGTCGGGCCAAGTCAAATGACTCGCGTTCCATCGGAGCATCTCTTTCTGTTGGATAAGTGGTTTGTTGATGAACTGTTCGTCAAAATTGCCCCATCGTTCAACAGAATCTGGGTCGTACATCATATCGTAAGGTGCAGGAACAGCATACGGGAAATGCGGTCCGAAGAAATTAGCGGCAATCATAAAAGGTTGCTCAGAATTAGTATAGCCGTTGATTAATTCAATGGTTTTATCTGCTGTCCATGCCTCCATCGTTCGCTCAACAGGAAGCGGAAGTCTGCCGTAGAAAGGTGCCTCTCCACCCCATTCATAAGGTTGCACAGCGTCTCGGTCAATCCTAAAATCAATCCCATCATCACGAAGCCACTGATGCCATTCACTATACGGATGCCACTTGTCGTATCCCCAAAACTCAGTATCGCCTTGTTTTGCCAGATGCCATTTTCCGACACACGCCACGTTGTATCCAGCAGCTTTAAGTAATTGTGGATATGCAGGTTTGTCGAGAATCTGATCTGAAAATACCGCGTTGAAATTACCCATGTTTGAGAGTTGCCCATGATTATGGGGATAGAGTCCAGTGAGTAAAGACCCGCGTGCGGGGGAACAGAGTGCTATTGGTGTATACGCTTTTGTGAAACGCATCCCGGTTGCAGCGATATGGTCTACCACAGGTGTTTGACAAACAGTGGCACCGTTGCAGCCTAATGAATCAAAACGTTGCTGATCGGTGAGTAAAAATAAAATATTAGGAGATTGTGACATATTTTTTCCTCTTTATTAACTGATTAGATTTTCCGGATTTAATGCATCCAATTCTGGGTGAACAAACCGTCCATCTTTCCGAATAAGTTTTCCATCAAAATACATTTCACCGCCGCCGTATTCTGGTGTTTGAATCATCACCATATCCCAATGGACAGCTGACCTAACACCGTTATCTGCTTCTTCATAAGCCTGTCCGGGTGTAAAGTGTAAAATGAAACGAGCCAGCGATTTTTTCATCAAATAAGATATCAAGCATCGGGTTTGTAATGTATGGATTGAACGCGATAGCAAACTCTCCGATATAACGTGCGCCTTCGTCTGTATCAAGAATAGCATTCAACTTTTCGGTATAATTTGCAGATGCTTCAACTTCCTGCGGAATGTCAATGGCTTCAATTAGGACAAATTCATCGGGTTGGACTTTGGTGGAATGGGTTGTAAGTACGTTTGCGAGTTTATCAAGTCTTGGGTCGTGCATATTACCTCTGAAACGGTTTTAAATTTCAGTATCGTCTGTATGATATAAGAAGTTTTCTTGCATGTTTTCAGCGATAGATGCCCACCACGTATCATCTGTCTTGACGCGTAAAACATGGGTATTACGCGGTGCATCATTCGCGCCTAAACTTTTTTCAATTATCTGTGTGTCCGGATTGTGTTCAAGTAACTCGGCAATTGTAGATTCTAAACGTTCAGGAGAACGAATCGCTATAATGTTGGTTATCTCAGATGATTCTAAATCCAGCATAAAATCGATGTTCCAAAACAATTTTTTGCCGCTTTTTGGTAACGGGTCGGGCGGTCCCAAATCACATTTCCGGAATTGCATTAGCATATCATCTCTGATAGTGTGTGGCGGTTTATCGCCGCTGCGTGTGGCATGACGAACAAGTCGTCGAGCAAGTGAAGTTGCGCCTTTTTCCGACAGTGCGGAACCTACATAAGTGTAATCTCCAGCGGGGAGTGGAATCAATTTGCCTTTCTTAAATCGTCCAAATTGTAATTCGGTATTTTCTTTAAGTCGAATTCGCAGAATATAGGTTCCTGCTTGTGAATCTTCTCCGATAATAAAAATGTTTGGAATATTCACTGGCACTCCAAATTTATTTTCTGTAAGTTTAATCCCATGAAAAGCATTTGATTCTTTGCGAGTATACCGTTTCTATCAGGATGAGTCAAGAGAAATCAGAGTCTGTGCTTGACTTTTTCAATCGAATGTGGTATTACTTTTCTGATTGCTCGTGGAATTTCAGACAGGTAATAAGAGAACCCGCGTTAGTGAGTTTAGAGGAATAATGAGAAAAAGTCGATTATCTATTGGATATATTACTGTTATTGCGTTGTTGGTAATACATCTCCTGCCGGTCTGGGGTTTTAAGTATTTTCCCACTCAGGATGGAGCAAGTCATATCTATAATGCTTATGTTCTGAAGGAATACCACAATCACGAAAACTACCGATTACGGGAAGTCTACGAACTAAATCCTACCCTTTTTCCTAACTGGACATCCCACGCATTTCTGCTATTACTTTTATACATCTTTCCACCTCTTATTTGTGAAAAGATTGTGCTTACCCTCTGCATCGGTCTTTTACCGTTGTCTCTTTTTTATTTTTTGAACGGTGTACAGAAGAAAAATATAGTTTTCGGATTAGTTGGATTTATCTATGCCTACAACTACCTACTTCACATGGGATTCTACAATTTTGTTCTCAGCATGTCTCTGTTTTTCTTTACGATGGGGTACTGGTGGAGAATCAACGATAAACTGCGGTGGACAAACATTGTGGTCATCTACATATTGCTGTTGGCGACATACTTCACCCACTACCACTCCTATGCGTTGCTTATTATATCACTGACGTTCTTTGCGTTTTTCTTATCGGTTTACGAGATATTACACGAGGTATGGGGTTACAAGAAAACAACACGCTCACCGATAAGTCTATTCAAGGACGCGGTGATGAAACTCAAACCTAAATTGATTTTTATCGTTACGCTTTTGCCTGCTTACTTTATCCTGTTTTCCTACTACCTTTACCTTGTTAACACACACGGGAATGAAGGAGACCATAGAGGTTTTGAATGGCTCACAAACTACTTCTTCTCTATGAAATCGTTAGTTGCCTTTCGGGACGATCATGTGCTTATCGGACGGATGTTGTTGACACTTTTCGGTATCGCTTTTGTGCTCACAGTTATTAACAGAGTCCGGGATTATCAAAGGGAATTAGGCACATCTGAGGAACGGCTCTGGACTCGTATTATAACACAAACGGATGGATTTCTTATTATGGCAGTCCTCGTCACAGCGATGTATTTCATATCTCCGTGGTCTGGCTTTAGCGGAGGTTGGTTAAATGATCGTTTCCATCTTTACATATTCCTGATATTGTTTCCGTTCTTTGCCATTAACCTGCATCGGTATGTCAACTACGGGGTAGCAGGGATCATCATTGTGCTATCTTTATGTCATCTCGGATATAATGTTCATACATACACGATGTTGAATCGAGACATTGCTAACGCTCTTTCATTGGAAGGAATGGATGAGAAACATACAATTCTCGAAAGTATACCCGGAGAATGGAATGGTTTATCAGACTCACTCGGTTTTGAACCTGAGTATGTTGAACCCTTCGGACACATTGAATGCCTACTTGCAATGAAAAAGGGGATCGCCTATCTTAATAACTATGAAGCAAATACAGACCATTTCCCTCTACGGTATAAGAAAAAAGATCTACCTGCTGACTTTATTATCGTATGGCGGACAGAATATGATGATGTTGAAGGTTTAGAAGAAGAATACGAATTGATTGATTCTAACGATTACAATCGTCTGTATCGACGCAAGCGTTTCTTACCGGACGCCCAACTGTGGAAAGGCACAGTTGGAATAGCATTTGACATGCAACCCCGTGACGCGCAGACAGCACCCGGATTTATTCCTGTGTATACGGATACAGCTTTCACCGATGGGCAATACGGTTGGCTAACACAGTCAGAAAAGGACGACTATAAAAGTGAATCTGGAGTTCAACAGATGCACAGAGATAGCATTTTGGGAGAGGAAGATGGCGTTTTTCGTGTCACACTTCCTAATGGAACATACGAGGTAATATGTTATTTTGGTTTAAGTGAATCTGAACCGTTAGAGGTAAACCTAATTGCGAATGGTGAAAGGAAGATACAGCGATTGCAGATACCTGCTGGAAGCGATAGAATTTCAAAGACTTATAGAATCGAGGTTACTGATGAACAACTAACTCAGGTGATATATACTCGTGGAAAGGAAAAATACAAAAGATGGGGTTGGTGTAGTTGTACCATCCTATCAATCGATGGTGACCTACGTTTCAATCTTCTCGAAGGAACCGAGAAGCGGTAATCTCATTCTGGACATGGGTTGATGTATAATTCTTCGTCTTATCTCAAAGGTCTACCCCAAGTCACCCTTGTTTCTAATTGAAAACTAAGGAATCCGTCAGTATCAACAAAGTTGCTCAAGATTTGGGATAATTTAGCATCAAAGTTTCTGACGTTTTCTTCTCCCATGTCCTCCTTGGACATACTTTGTCTTGAATGAAATGATTGAACATAGTCTGTCAGCGGTTGCGAGAAGTTAACCGGTTTTATCCGTTTATCTCCAATCAGGTGTATGTGTCTCCTATCCGCGAGTTCTTGAACCAGATCAATCTGCTTATAGTGCTTGTGAGTAGAATACTTGCGGATCAATGAAAGTTCTGCGTCATGCCAAGGCGCTCCAATTGGACGATCTCCGTTAATGATTACGAGATAGCCATCTGTTGTCAACACATCCTCGAATTTTGGAAAAACTACGTCCCACTCCATCCAGTGAATACTTGCTCCAGCTGTTACCATGCAGTAGGGTGGATACAACTGAACATCTTCAACACGTCCATTGATCCATCGGAGGTTTGGATGATTGCCATTGGAGAGCAACTTTCCTACGCGAATCATTTCCTGTGAGAAGTCAACTGCATCAACACCGTCTACGTGATTGACAAGCGAGCGTGCAATCTTCCCTGTACCACATCCGACGTCTAACACTCTCCCTCGCGATTCTCCCAACAAACTTAAAAGTATCTTATAAGTCTCCTCTGGATAGGGAGGTCGGAACTCGTACGCTTCTACTAAACTCCTATTTTTAAATCGTGATGCGTAATCTTCCCAATATTGTCGGGGTTTCGTGTTTTGCATGTTAAATCCTGTTTTGACTGTGTACAAGGCACAATCTGTTAAATAATATCTATGTCAGTAATTTGTTGTGCCTATAATTCGCTTTTTTAACAGTATTTTAGCCGAATTCCTTTTAATATTCAATCCATACATTTTAGAATCAGAGTTATTCAGTTTTCGAAATTTTTTCACAAGTGTTTATTTTTTATGAAAAGCAGATATAGCGTGTTTTTTTACACCATATCTGCTATAGTTCACCTTAAAACGACCTAAAATCTTGCCACTTAATAGATATGTTAGCAAAACTTTCAGATCCCGCAAGAATAAAGGGAAACGACATCTATCGCTATTTGGGCCCGCTCACAACCAGCACTCGGTTTCACAAAGAAGATAACACCTTGTGCTTCAACTATCCATAATCTATTGAAAAAGTTAGATATTGAGGCATTAGAAGAAACCCTGACACAATGGGTAAACACCGTGTTAGAAGTCGTCCGGATTTGACAGGATGCCTTGACGCAGTCGCTATAGATGGCAAAACGATGCGTGCCTCCCAAAAAGTGGTGCGATAATAAGCCACTTGCTCTCTGTCGTTTCGCATGAGTTAGGGGCTACCCTCACACAGCAAAGTGTTAGCAACAAAACCAACGAAATACCGATCTCAACAGAGATCCTCAAGACCTTTGATGTGAGGGGTAAAGTCATCACAACCAAATCAACGGTCCGAATGCGCGT
>JAGWBU010000189.1 GCA_021295735.1 Candidatus Poribacteria bacterium
AACCCAAAGCAGCTAAACCCAACCAAAACTCCCAAGAGAAAAAGAGCAACCTTATCTCGCTTGCCGACTTTCAAAAACAGGATTTACGGGTCGGGTGTGTCACCTCCGCTGAGTCAATTGAAGGCGCGGATCGTCTCCTCAAACTACAGGTAGACCTCGGCACAGAAAAACGGCAAGTAGTCGCAGGAATAGCAGAACACTATCAGCCAGATACATTGGTAGGCAGACAAGTAATTGTAGTCGTAAATTTAGAACCCGCGACAATCCGCAATGTTGAATCGCACGGCATGATTCTCGCGGCGAGCGGTGATGCGGTGGTGTTAGCAAGTCCTGAAACAGAAGTTCCTCTTGGTACACAAGTTAGATAGTAAACACGTTCCACTTACCAAACTCCCATAAAATGCAAAATATAGAAGACATCCTTAAAGCCCGTATCCAAAATAACGAGGCAGACACCTTTGTTGTCATTGTCCCGACTGATACTGCGCGCCTGAAACGCCAACGCGAGCTAATCGGATATGACCCAAACCGGGCAGTTGCCAATTTGCATGTGTATGGTATTGAAAATATTGTCCAACGGTTGTACAACCAAGTTCGTTCCCCAAGAAAACCTATCTCATCAGGACTTCAAAACCTCTGGCTTCACGAAATAGCTAACCCTGAACCAGATAATGCTGTTCCTTACAGTTTTAATGCATTCCGACCCAACCAAAATATTTCCGTTCCTGACAGCACACTCTCCCTCATCACAAATACGATAAATAACCTCAAAGAACGCGACGAGACTGTCCAAAACATTGCAATAGACAATCTAACTAAAGCGGACCTTGCCGAAATTTACAACAAGTATGAGAAGAAACTCACGGATCATTGGATAGATGAGAAAGGCAAACACCTTTATTTGGCGAACAATTTTGAAGATGATTTTATCAAGCGTGCGTTCCCATTTGTCGACCTTATTGTTGTTGAAGGTTTTACCGTGCTTTCTAAAGCAGACATTAAAATCTTAAAACGCATCGCCGGAATACCTGATATTGAGATGTGGTTTCGCACTGACTGTTTTTCAGAAAATGAAAACCTCAATAAAAATATTACTTATCTTGTGCAAGAATTTAAAGATGCAAATGTTTATACTGATTCCGAGTATGAACGCGATCATGACCGACACAAGCATTTCGCAAAGAATTTGTTTCAAACGAACACTACCTCAAATCACAAAATTGATCTAAAAAATCAGATTACCGTTTTGAAACCTACTGACCGATCAGAAGAGGTAGATCAGATCGCTTATCTTATTCAAAAACATGTATCAGATGGCGACTGTAAACTCGGAGACATCTGTGTGGCATACTATAATGTGAGCCAATATCAACAGCGGATTGCTGAGACTTTTCCCGCTTTCGGAATTCCATATTCGCTTTCAGAAAGCATTCCGTTGACGAAATCAGAAGTTGTTAAAGAAATTTTTTCTCGACTTACAGCAAAACGAGTGTCTATAGGCAACACCTATTTTTCTGATGTCAAACCAGTATCAGATACACGCACATTTCCACCCAATGAATTTCAGGAATATGTTAACAATTTACTGAATAATGGCGAAGTCCTCCAACATATTCTAAACCCGATGCTATTAGTAAATCGTGAAATCGTTGAAGGTGAGGTAAACGCACTCCAGCAATTCAAAAAAATCGTTAAAGAACTTTGTACTGTATTACAATCGGAAGGCGAGAAGTCATACCCTCTTGAACATTATACAAAAAAACTCCACTATATCGCAAAGCACACACACTATCAAAACAGGGCATCGACAAAGATTGAAACGGTCAAAATTGCCACACTCGGTGAACTTAGAAGTTTAGAGTTTGAGACTGTCTTTTTAGGCGATTTTGTAGAGGGTGGATTCCCACCGACATATCGCCCCGATCCACTGCTCCCAGACACCCCGTATCGCACTGAGGATGAACAACTATACGACAATCGATTCCTATTCTATCGGATACTTAAATCCTTTCGCGAACGATTATATCTTCTTGTGCCGAAACGCGAAAATGTATCAGAGTTAATACCCTCCCTGTTCCTAACACAATTAGCAGCAGTCGCGAGCATTGGAACAAAAGAAATTGCTAATCCTACGCGAAGAAGCGTCCCTGGTTTCCTAAGTGCTTACGGCAATCATGTATGGGCAGCAGATACACCTTCCGACACGGATTTCCCTGCTGAAATGGTGGACATGCGTCCTCGAATAAAACATGTTGTTTCGGTTGAAAAGAGTCGTGAGCAAACGCACGATAAACAGATGTATGATGGAATCTTAAATGCAAAAGAATTAACACCGGACAGTCAAGATAATTTGGTAACACTCCGTAATCAGGTATATTCTGTCACAGATTTGGAGACTTATGCAAAGTGTCCTTTTCAGTATTTTGTTGCTAAAGTCTTAGTATCTAAAGTGAAAGAGGAAGACGTTGAAGAGGAACCATCCAGCCTTGAAAAAGGATCGTTGATTCATGAAGTTCTCTGCGAATTTTACAAGAACCGTCGTGACAACGAAGACCCGTCAATTGGACTATGTTCCGATGAAATCTTTGAACAAGCAAAACAACAATTAGATGAACTGCTATACTCCATATCTGAAGAAAAACGTAATGGACGCAAGGAAATCAGTGAAAACAATCTTTTTTGGAAAATAGAAATGGAAAAACTCCAGACCGCACTACATAAATGGCTTGAAGCTGAACGCGCCTACAATCTACATGTTGTGCCACGCTTCTTTGAGGCTACTATCGGATCATTGGATGAACATGGTGATCCGAAACTCAGTTGCTCTAAACCGATTACCATTGGCGACGTGTTTATGAAAGGCAAAATCGATCGTATTGATATAGGTGAAGGGGTTTTTAATATAATTGATTATAAGACAGGAAGTTCAACGATTAGAATTCGAGATATTCTTGAAGGTCGGAGTCTGCAACTCCCGATCTACCTCCAAATTGCGGAGGATTTGTTAGGCGAACATGGACTGACAGGATTAAAACCTGCGTCTGGACTTTATCACAAAATCAGACTGGACGAATGCAAAGTTGAACTCGGCATCGGCACCGAATCCTTCAATGACATTGCTTATAGAACTTTCAACGGTAACGAATGGAAAATGGCGAATAAAAGCGGGCAGTTATTAGACGATGAACTTTTTGACAGGCGGCTTGAGCGAGTCAACGGTTATATCCAACAGTATGTTGACAGTATCGCTAACGGTATCTTTCCCCTCATTACGCGTGTTGATACGTTTGTAGACTCAGAAGTGGAAGGCGATGCACCTATCACACCTAAAGACATTACTGCACCTTGTAGTTACTGTGCTTATAAACGAGTCTGCCGCGTCGGCGCGTTTGCGGAAGCAACCCAATCTGAAGAATAGTTGTTTGTTCATAATTATTCAAGTTTTCTTACAATCTGCGAAATCCGCGATGCAGACAGAAAAGGGTGTGTAAAGTTTTTGGCATGACATTGAATGGAGTTCTTGCACAGAATGTATACAAATGGTATCCTGACCTCATAAA
>JAGWBU010000190.1 GCA_021295735.1 Candidatus Poribacteria bacterium
TGAAAGGCGATGGGCTATTAGCTAACGCTTGTAGACCCATTTAGATTTTACCCAACTTGAACGTCAAAGTTCATTAGGTTAATGGAAGGTAATATAGGAAGGGTTTATAGGTTGAGAGAAATCTATGGAGATTCTAACTGGTATTCTTGTGGGAGGGCTTTATAAGCCCGATAGAATTACTTTCCTACATCAAATACTCCCGCTCCCGAAAAATTCGGATAGCAAGCCACATTGCTCCTATCGTCAGCAAGCAGATTACTAACGCTGCCACCCATACTGTCGGAGGCGTATTTCCTAACAAATCATCAAGCATGTTACGCTGTAAATTGAAATCTGGAAATAGTGTCATAAGGTAATGTGTTAGTGAAATTCGCTTGATTCCCATTGGCATTGGAGGAATTGCTGTAATTCGTTCCCAACCAAATACGAACAGCAACCCCCATAGCACCGGATGCTTAAACCGAACAGACAAAAGCACCGCGAAAGCACCGTAGGCTAACAATCCCAACGATAGTGCGCCTATATAACAAAAACTCATTCCTACCACCAACAAGCGATCTTTTAGTTTCGGATGCGTTTCCATAATGCCCGTGAGAAGTAAGTGGGAAACACTAATCAGGGCGATACTTCCTATCAGGTAAGCTGCGAATTTGCTGAGTAGAATCAACGATTTACGGAGTGGTCGCATTTGAAGATATGTCAAACCTCTGCCATCAATTTCATCCGAAACGATAGCTGAACCGTAAAATATCGCGCATAAATTTGTCAAAAATCTATATAAAATAAATGTCAGGTTTGGAATAAAAACGTTTACACTCGTCGTGCCTCGTGCCTTAAACCGAAATATAAGCGCGATGACAAGCGGCAGTACACACCCAATCAGAATTAGAAGTCCTCGCCGACTCCAGAATAGTTGACGGAGCGTCAGTTTAAATAGCGCAAAATAGGCAGGAAACGAATTGAGGTTGAAATTCATTGATAGTCTTTCAATAGTTGAATTTTTCTACGTCCTATAGTAACATAAAAACGTAGAATTTACAATCTATTGTTTTGGAAGGACACACATGCTTAAAATTATTGACACCCACCAACATCTCTGGGACACATCCGACTTGGAATATCCTTGGTTAGATGGATTTGACCTACTCAGGCAGCAATATACGCCGCAGGATTATCGCGGCGCAATCGGAGACATAAACGTTGTTAAATCGGTTCACGTGGAAGGCGATCCTGCCGAAACACACGTTGTCCAAGAGGTGGAATGGCTAACGCACATCGCAGAAACAGATGGAATGATAGGCGCAATTGCTGCCGCGGCACCACTCGAAAAACCGAACGTTGAAGTAATCCTTGAACAACTCGCCGCGTTTGACCTTGTTGTGGGTATCCGTCGGATGGCATGGCACAACCCAGACAACCAATTCTACGCCACTCCCGATCTCATTAACGGTGTGAAATTATTAGGAAAATATAATCTTTCCTTTGAACTTTGTGCTAAACACGACCAACTCCCTGCTGCCATTGAGTTGGTAAAAGCCACACCTGAGATTATACACGCTGTCAACCATTGCGGTGGACCAAATATAAAAGACGGAGAGTTCCAGCCGTGGGCAACCCACATGCGCGAACTCGCCGCCTTTGACAATGTTTACTGCAAAGTATCCGGTATTGTGACAACTGCCAGCCAAAACTGGACACCAGAGGAACTAAAACCTTACATCCGACATCTCGTAGAAGTATTCGGTTATGACCGCCTCATGTTTGGTAGCGATTGGCCCGTCTGCACCTTAGCCGCCGAATATCGTGAGTGGTTTGAAGCATTACTTTTGGCTATTGAAGACGCATCCGAGGCAGAGAAAAACCGCTTTTTCTACCAGAACGCTTTAGAATTCTACAAAATGTAAAACATGTCGGGTTAAATTTGCAATGGACCAATCTATTGAGGTGTGATCAGAACAGGTTCAACGCCTTGCGACTCCTGAATTTGCTGCTTGAGTTCTGATGCGTCTGGTCGGGCCGCGAATTCCCCAATTGTTACCCGATGCACTATCTTACCATTAATCGTCACAGTGTATATTTTCACTTTCTCATTCGGGTGTAAACGTTGCAAATTCTCAGCCAACATATCTGCATTACGCCGCTCAGCAAAAGACCCAACCATCAACGTTAGTTTAGGTTTTTCATTGCCTACCTGGGTTCCGCTATCAGTAGTAGTAGTTCCACCACCGAATTGCAACTGTGCTTGCTGAACACTTTTATTTCCAGCTATGTCTTGAACACTCAATGCGAACTTGTAAGTTGTTTCTGGCAACTGTGGAACTTTGGTCAAAACTATCGCCTCTGGTGGCGAACCTCTACCTTCGCTCGTTTCAACCAGTTTATTATTCACATCAAAAATTTCAAGTTTCCAATTAGTAATAGCGTTGATGTCCCACGTTTTTACACCGACGGTTCCCGGTGCTTTTTTGGAGATTTCTACCGTTGCCGGAATTAGATCAACCGTTACCTTTTTGCTGTTTCTGAGATGCGGTGTACCTTTCCCATCAATAATGTGTAGTTGTGCCACGTAGTCTCCATCAGGCACCAATTTGCCGCTACTTCCCATTCCGTTCCAGACAACTCCGTCTGTGGGAGAACCTGTGCCAGATTTTTCCCAAACTTGTTCCGTATATGCATCACGGAGTGTTAATTTCCATTTGTCATTTGATCGAACCTTAAAATGGAATGTTGTGCTATCTGCTACGTCATCACTGTTCGGTGAAATTGCGGTTTCGGAGAGTTGTAGTTCATCCGAAGATACCTCATTCCCCACATCTGGTTCAAGCGTTTTCGGCATCAGAATTGGCGGTGATACATCCATTTCAGGAACATCTTTAGGCTTTACCTTCGTGACAGGAGTAGGAACCTTCGCAATATGAGTGGGGCTCTTTCCTTTTCCACCCCACCGTAACGTTGCAGAAATCCAATGTAGGCTTTGCCCTAACTCACCACCCCTAACGTGAGCGTAATCCAACTGTCCTGTTGAGTTCCGGAAACTTATCCCTTGAGTCCATTCACCTGAACTAAATTTGTCGGATGCGGTTAAAGTGGTATATCCTACACGCACGCCAAAATGGTTGTTCAACAACCAACGTTCTACACCGAAGTGTAACCGAAGCCGTTCGCCCCAACTCACATCATTTTGGCCACGAATAGCAATATCTGCAGATAACAGAGTCGCGCTGTCCGGACGATATGTTGTTCCGAAACGCGCAGCTAACGGTAAACTTTCAATAAGCGCGCCATCCTCCCGAATGCCATTGCTCAACTCCGAAAGATTCATGCCTACCGTGACCGAATCCCCTAACTTTTCCATCGGATAGGTAAACTGCATTCCGACATCCACGCTCCACAGGTAATTCGTCCTGATTGGTGTGCTGTTCTGATAGTAGCGTAGGTTCGCTCCTGCTGATGCCTGTTCACCTAATGCCAAGCCATATCCTAAAAGCACTATCTGAGTTGACTCATTGTTATTATTGTTCCAACCATTGAACCAA
>JAGWBU010000045.1 GCA_021295735.1 Candidatus Poribacteria bacterium
GTTTTTTGAATTTTGGCGTTTATTTTTAAGGCGTTCCCAGGCTTCTTTTGAAAATACTGAAACTACCTTTGTTAAAATCCATATTACGATCTTACCCATTATTACGATCTTACCCATTGCTTACTTACCTGTTTCAATTAGTGCTAATGTCAACTGAAAAAAATCTATGAAAAACCGCGAAGATGTCGGTGGGTTTCCTATTAACAGAACTACTCGTGAGATCAAACGTTTTTACCTTAGGTATTTGTTCCCTTCTCTTGAAACTACTGATCCGACAAGTTTCACTCTCAGTGCAATTATACTACATCCGGTAAAGCAAATGCAAATCCAAATTGACAAGAACTAAAATGGCACTTTGGGTGTGCAAATATTTTCGCAGCGAGTTTTCAGAAGGAGACCTTTTAGGTTTGTGAAAGGACGAGGCACAAACTAACAGTTTATGCTATAAGGGAGGACTTCACATAATTGCGTGTCAAGAATTTTACACACCCACCTATCTTTGACTAAGCTCACGTTCTCATAAAAATATCCTCAATTGCAGTTGACATGATTACCGTTTTCCAATAAAATATGTCCTATACAACTTGTAAAGGCGTGTTGAGAACTGTAGATTGATTTTTAGAGGAGATGAAAATATAAAATGGCTAACAATATTTTTCCACCGATGGAGACTGCCTATCCAATCAGTGACGCTCACGTCAACAGTTTGGAAGCGTATCAGGCACAATATGCTGAATCAATTCAAGACCCGGAAGGTTTTTGGGCAACAATTGCTGAGCGGTTGACGTGGTATCAAAAATGGGATACCGTTCGAGATTACGACTTTGTTAAAGCACAGATAAAATGGTTTGAAGGCGGCACGTTGAATGCTTGCTATAACTGTGTTGATCGGCACGTGGAAGCAGGACACGGGGATGAGACAGCTATTATTTGGGAAGGAAATGACCCTTCCGAAGATAAGACATTTAGTTTTAGTGAATTGCTTGCAGAGGTCAAAAAGTTTGCCAATGTGTTGAAATCACAAGGTGTTGAAAAAGGCGACCGGATCTGTATCTATTTACAGATGGTGCCAGAATTGGCTATTGCGATGTTGGCATGTGCAAGGATTGGTGCGGTTCATTCCATCGTTTTTGGTGCGTTTTCAGCAGAATCACTGCGAGATCGCATTAACGACTCTGCTTGCAAACTGCTGATAACACAAGATACAGCATTGCGCGGTGCTCGAAGCGACATCCCGATGAAGGCAAACGCCGATGCTGCAGTCGCGGATTGTCCGTCTATTGAAAAAGTTGTTGTCGTGAAACGTACAGGGGATGCGGTTGATTTTGACGCTTCCCGTGATGTTTGGTGGCACGAAGCAATGGCAACTGCGGATGCCGAATGTGAACCTGAAGTGATGAATGCTGAAGACCCGCTTTTTATTCTTTATACATCTGGGTCAACAGGAAAACCGAAAGGTGTTTTGCATACCACAGGCGGCTATCTGGTGTATACCTCATATTCGCATCAGCAGGTTTTTGACTACCATGAAGGTGATGTATATTGGTGCACAGCAGATATAGGCTGGATTACCGGACATTCTTACATTATCTACGGTCCGCTGGCTAATCGTGCAATTAGCGTCATGTTTGAAGGTGTCCCGAATTACCCTGATTTTGGACGATTTTGGCAAGTCGTCCAGAAACATAAAGTTAATCTTTTCTACACTGCCCCCACAGCCCTGCGTGCCTTAATGAAAGAGGGCGATACATGGGTAGAAAAATACGATAGGTCTACGCTCCGATTGCTTGGCACAGTCGGTGAACCGATTAAAGAACCCGAGTGGTTGTGGTATTATAATATTGTTGGTGATAAACGGTGTCCGATAGTTGATACATGGTGGCAGACCGAAACGGGTGGAATTCTCATTACACCATTACCCGCGGCGACTCCGCTGAAACCCGGTTCTGCAACGTTCCCATTTTTCGGCATAGAACCTGTGATCTTAGATGAAGAAGGAAATGAAGTGGAAGGCAATCCTGCGACCGGTTATCTCTGTATTAAAACGGCTTGGCCCGGCATCATGCGTACAGTATATGGGGACCACGAACGTTTTATTGATGTCTATTTTAGTAGGTTCCCTGGCTATTACATGACAGGCGATGGTGCGTTGCGTGATGAAGATGGTTATTACTGGATTACTGGTCGTGTAGACGATGTGCTGAATGTCTCTGGACATAGATTGGGCACAGCTGAGGTTGAAGGTGCTATCGGGCAACATGATGCTGTTGCAGAAGCTGCTGTTGTCGGATACCCGCATGACATCAAGGGACAAGGTATCTATGCGTATGTCACGCTTATGACGGGTGAATCTGCCTCAGATGATGTAGCAACAGGCATCAAACAGGCGGTGCGGCAACATATTGGTCCCATCGCTACACCGGATAAGATTCAGTTTACGCCTGCATTACCAAAGACCCGTTCGGGTAAAATTATGCGACGTATTCTCCGTAAAATAGCAGAAGGTGATATTTCTAATCTCGGTGATACTTCAACCCTTGCTGATCCGACAGTGGTTGAAGCATTGGTGGAAGGTAGACAGTAAAGTTGATTGTATTGTTTATAGTGAATTAGGAAAATAAGTAGACATTTTCTTTTAAGTTGAAGCGTTTGTAGTTGCGTAATTTTTTACGTCTCTTCCTGTAGGAGCGAGCTCCAGCTCGCGACTTTATGGTTAAAACTGTGGAACGCTTGTAAAAGCACCAAACAACAGTGTATCATTAATTGTAAAATCTGCTATAAATGTGAGTTAATTTCATAAGGGCAGGTACGTGTGCCTGCCCAATTGCATGAGTGAGGAATACTTGTGGCATCAGCACAAAAAATTGTAGATGCATTGAAAAAACAGAACATCACTCATGCCGTTGGTGTACCAGACAACGGCAGTGCGCGAATTTACGAACTATTACGGGCAGATCAGGAAATTGAGGTTATTACGGTAACCCGCGAAGGAGAGGCATTCGCTATCGCAGCAGGATTGTATGTGGGTGGCAAAAAACCTGTTATTATCATACAAAATACAGGCTTCTTAGAATCTGGTGATGCAATCCGTGGCACTGTTATAAATATGCAAGTGCCTGTTGTCGTCCTCATCGGCTATCGTGGGTATCATAATCGTGATGCTGATGGAAAATGGGTTGATTCTGTAGCTGCCTTTCTCGAACCGACGCTCAAAGCATGGAATTTACCGTATTATTTTTTAGAATCTGATGACGAGCTATTTACTATTGAATGGGCTTATCGTAAGTCTGCGGAAACTTCTTTGCCTGCTGCGGTGCTCCTCATAGGACATGCGAAATAAAGAGAGGATCAGTTAAATTACTTGTGAATGTATCAAATAAAACTCGACTGGAGCGAATTAAATGCTAAGTGTTGAAGAAGCACGTCAACAAATGTTAGACACTATCCCTGTTTTGCCAGCAGAAAAGCGGGAGATTCTCGCTTGTGCGGGTTATGTTCTCGCCGAAGCACTACATGCCACTGAAAATATTCCACCGTTTGACAATTCTGCGATGGATGGTTTTGCTGTCCGTTCAACAGACGTAAAGGACGCATCTAAAAAGAATCCTGCTGTGCTTTCAGTTGTTGAAACTATCGCTGCAGGGTATGCCCCAGAAAAACATGTTTCAAGTGGACAAGCTGCGCGAATTATGACCGGTGCAATGATGCCTGATGGAGCAGATGCTGTGGTGATGCAAGAGGTAACTGAACTTATTGGGGATAAGGTCAAAATCTTTGAAAACGTTGAGAAAAACGAAAATGTTCGCTTCGCTGGTGAAAGTGTGAAACATGGAGACTGTGTAATGTCTCCCGGAAAAGTGCTTCGTCCACCTGAAGTTTCCATGCTTGCTTCACTTAATTGTGCAGAAGTGAGGGCGCATCGAAAACCGATGGTAGCCGTTGTCTCCACAGGTGATGAACTTACGCCACTCGGTGAACCGTTGATGCCCGGCAAAATTCGGGATAGCAATCGATACGGTATGTCCGCACAAGTTCAGAATGCTGGCGGCATCCCAATTGATATGGGTATTGCGCCCGATGATGAATCAGAAACAGAGCGTATCTTCCGTGAATCTCTTTCGCAAGCAGATGCTTTGATTACAAGTGGCGGTGTTTCGGTGGGAGAGCATGATATAGTAAAAAACGTCCTGATGAAATTGGGTAAGATGAATTTTTGGCGTGTTGCAATGAAACCGGGCAAACCACAGGCTTACGGTATTATAGATGGAAAACCGATTTTTGGATTACCGGGTAATCCTGTGTCTTCACTCGTTGTCTTTGAACTTTTCGTACGTCCTGCCCTTCTGAAAATGGCAGGTCACACCGATCTACTACGTCCTACTTTCAAAGCTACCTTAGCAGCAGACATTACGAACAAAGATGGACGCGTAAATTATATGCGTGCGATTCTTACAGAAGAGAATGGGCAATACACTGCTAAAACAACGGGACCGCAAGGCTCTGGTATCCTCCATTCTCTTGTGTTAGCAAACGGATTGATAACCATTCCATCTGGCGTGACTTTACATGCAGGCGAGACCGTAGATGCGCAATTTTTGCACTAAATAATACCGTTATGGCAAGCGTAACAACACGCATTGCATATTGGGGAAAGATGGCTTACTTGGATACTGGCGTTTCAGGTAATCCCCTGCTTTTCTTGCATGGAACAGGATGTAATTCATCGGATTGGAAATCGGTTATTGAACAATTACCCCACCAGCAACGTCATATAACACTTGATTTCCGTGGACATGGACAGAGTAGTGTACCCACCCAACTGTTTACATTAGCTAACCTTGCTGATGATGTCCTACACCTTGTAAATTCAATCGGAATTCAAAAATTGATTCTTGTTGGGCATAGTCTTGGTGGCATGGTTGCAATGGAAGCTGCAAAGCGTTCATCTTGTATCGCAGGACTCGTTTTACTTGAGGGGTGGACGAGTCTCTCATCTGCAGGAAGTGCTTTTGACACAGGAAGGTTTTACGGTTCATTGTCCGATACAGAGATTAAAAACATTCAACGGAAAGCTGAAAAGACGCGAAACCGTTTTACACCAAATGTCTGGGGAAGTTTTTGGACATCTGTCAAAAATTATGATGCTTACAGTTACCTTGAAAAAACATGCATTCCTATCTATGAGGTATTTGGTGGTATGGGTAAAAATGAATTAACCGAGCAGAAGTTGAGGATTCCATCAAATCCAAATATTCAGTTGATATGGGTGCCTAATGCGGGACATTATTTGCCACACGAATGTCCGGTGGCGGTGTCTAAAATCTGCATTAATTTTGTGGAAGCATTTTCCTAATCGCTCTATTAGCTGGGGCGGTAGGTTCGGTTTCCCGCCAAATACGCCAAATACGCCAAATGCGCGTATGGCATTTGGCGTATTTGGCGTTGATTCACCGAACCTACCAAGAATGTACACATATTTTGATTTTACTATAAACTCACTTTTCCTTAGGTATTTCAACCGGCAAATCCAGCCGGTCTCCCCACTCTTTCCAAGACCCAATGTAGTTGCTTACTTTCGGATAACCGATAAGCCGCAACGCCAAATAGGTTTGGGAAGAGCGGTAACCACCCTGTCAGTAACACATTACCTGTTTTTCAGGCGTGATCCCAACTGATTCATACATTTGCTTGAGTTCATCTGCGGATTTAAATGCGCCGTTTTCATCAAGGTTTTTGAGCCACTCTATATGGATAGAACTGGGAATTGCACCTGCGCGTTCAGCGCGAGCAACCCTCCCGTAGTGTTCATCATCTGTACGGGTATCCAAGGAAATGAAATTTTCTTGGTTTAGTGATGCACGAATTACATCCGCATCCATGTGTATACTACGTTTTGCTTCTATCGGAAATTGTGGCACTTCAGGCGGTTCAACGCCTTCAGTGCTGACCGGACCGTCTGCGGCTACCCATGCTTTGAAACCGCCATCAAGTAAACGGACATCAGAATGACCCAAATACTCACAAAACCATAATCCGCGTGAGGCACGTGTTCCTGAAATGTTTTCATACCATATAATTGTTTTAGCGTGGTCAAGACCTCGTTGTTGAAACAGGTAAGCAATCATCCACATAAAAGTATCAAATGTCTCTTTGCGGGTATTGATGAGGCTCAACCCAAACAGATCAAGATGAAGCGCGCCTGGGATATGTCCGCGTTGATATTCATGCGTCGGACGTGTATCAACGATACAAAACGTTGCATCGTCAAGATTGCTTTTCAATTCCTCAACTGAAATTACGAGTTGAGGGTTTTCATAACCTTTGTACGCCATTTTCAAACCACCTTTCTGGTAGCATTTCCTCTACCATTTTTGACAATCTTTATTGTTTTCCAATTTCCGGTTCGATACCAAAGCCACATAGCTGCACCTTGTACTACATTTGAAAGTGCAATTCCGATCCAAACGCCTTTCAGCCCGATATAATGTGACAATAAAATAACAAGCCCTAAACCGACTCCCATCTGAGCAGCGAGGGTAATAATCATTGGTGAAAGGGTATCGCCTGCACCGTTAAGTGCTTTGCCCAATACTAAGGAAAATGCTATAAATCCAAATGTGAGCGATAGAAACTGAAGGTAAACAGATCCAATTTTTATAACTTCTAAGTCATTGGTAAAAATCTGAATAAACATCTCCGGAAAAATGAGGAAAAGCGCACCAATACCTGCCATAACCGTTGTCCCTAACATATTTTCCACTTTAGCCGATTTTTCTGCGCGTTCTATCTGATTTGCACCTAAATTCTGTCCGACTACAGGGGCAACAGCATTCGCAATTCCAAAACCTGGGTTCATTACCAGTATTCGGAGACGCATGCAGATGGTATAGGCAGCAACTGCATATTTGCCGTAGGGACCTATAACCCACAGGAAACCGAGGCGAGATAAATGTCGCCAGAAACCTTGCATAGAACTATAAATGCCTAATCGTAAAATGTCAAGCATTTCTACGAGATCAGAGCGAAATTGTACGTTTCGTAAGGATATTGGGGCGCGTCCGCTGAAACATAGAAAAAGTAGAATAATGACACCGATGCCTCTGCCAATGAGCGTTGCGTAAGCTGAACCTGCTACACCCAGTTTCGGGAATTTCCATAGTCCAAAAATTAACAGCGGATCAAGTACAATGTTAATCAACGTGGATAAAATTAACACTACCATCGGGGTAATAGCATCACCACCAGCACGGAATATTGAGCCAAGTGTCATTGACAAAAACATCGTGCTGATACCAACAAGAATAATATGCATGTAAGTTGTGCCGAGTTGTATCACCTCCAGATCAGTTGTTCGGACAGCCCGTAAACCAAATTCTGCTAATGGGTAGCCGACAATACCGATACCGATGGCAAAGAAAAATGCTAATAGAATTGCCTGCATTGCCACGTGTCCGGCTTGCGCGTGATTCCTTGCTCCCAAGTATTGTGCCACCATAATCCCCGCACCGGTTGAGATACCGAGCGAAAAAACAGCAATTAACCTTAACAAATTACCGCTTACCCCAACGGCTGCGATTGCAGCTGGCCCTAATCTGCCAACAAAAATCATATCAACAATATTGAATGTGTCTTGGAGAATATAACCGAACGTTATCGGCACTGCAAGCTGTAACAGATGGCGTAGCAGGCTACCTTGAGTCAAATCACCCCGTGTTTTATTCATTCATATCCTTACTGCTCTGCTGTATAAACAATTCTTTTGCCATCCCTACCGTATCCTAACTTTACTGATCCAATTTGCGCTTGCAATTTAACAGCAACTGATTTATACTCAAACTAAAACACACTAACTTAATACAAAGAAGGAAATAGAACTGTGCGAGTTTTGATTATGTCTGATATGGAGGGCGTAAGCGGCATCGTTGTATGGGATCAAGTTGATGGCGGCGCTGCGATGTTTGAAGAGGGCAGACTTCTCTACACTGAAGAGATTAACGCTGCGGTGCGCGGTGCTAAAGCTGCTGGTGCTACGGAGATCGTCGTTGTTGATTGCCATGGTGCCGGGCGAGGCTGGACATTTAATTCGCTTATCCCAGACAAAATACATCCGGATTGTGAATGGGTGGCACACCACGGATGGGGACGGTTTGACGACATGTGGAAAGATGGGTGCGATGCTTGTTTGCTCATCGGGATGCATGCCCGAAGTGGTACTCCCGATGGTGTGCTGTGCCATACTATTTCTACCGTCCAATATCGGAATCTTTGGTTCAACGATGATCTTGTAGGGGAAACCGGTGTAAATGCAGCGCTTAACGGGCATTTTGGCGTTCCGATTGTGCTTGTCACAGGTGATACTGCAGTGTGTAGGGAAGCTAAAGAACTGCTCGGGGACACGCTGCCAACTGTTGCCGTTAAAAAAGGACTCAGCCGGTACAGCGCAAGACAAATCCCACCAGTTCGTTCCCGTCAAATGATAGAAGACGCAACCAAAGATGCTCTCTCAGATTTAACAAGGGTTCGTCCTTACGTGCCTGCTCAACCCACTACAATCAAAATTGAAGTTTCCAGTGTAGATAAACTTGCTGACTTCAAAGGGCGACCAGGCGTTGAAATAACGGGTCCCGTCACAGCTGAGAGCCGCGCAAAAGATTGGATGACAGCGTGGAATCAGTTCTGGCCTTATGCCTAAAACTTCATTTTATAGTGAACTTTGAAATTATTGGGACGCTTGATAAACTTATTTTGGAAACATAACGGACAACAGAAGTTGTAGCACAAATTTTATGAAGATTAATTTTTTAATTCGGTAATTTCTTGTTAGGTATATGTCTGAATATGTCGGGACTAAAGAGCGTGTCCGCAACGTTTTCTATAAACATATCGTCCCTACGGGACTAAGGAAAATACCGAATTTATCCCATTAATTATAGGTTTACTATAAATCGGCGCGCTTACAAACGGATCTCTATATTTAAAGATAGATTAGGATTCTTCAAGAACATCAAGCGGGTCGCCCGAAGTATCTTTCCGTTCCAACAACTCAACCTCATATCCATCGGGATCGGTAATAAACGCCATCTTCATGCCACCGGAAGTAAACTGTTTGCGCCACTCGTCCGGCCAAATCTCTAATCCAGCTTTCTCCAAACCGTCACAAAATTCGACAATATCTGGAACACCGATAGCAAAATGCATCAGGTCTTCCTGTACCTGAAGATCAAAATCGGGTGAATAGGTTAACTCCAATGTGTGTGCATTGCCCGGAAGTTCAAGATGCACAATTTGGTTACCTGCCGGGGATTTATCGCTCCGACTCAAAACTTTGAACCCCAAATGGTCGCAATACCATTGAATAGAGTTATCAAGGTCGCTGACGCGAACCCGTGTATGTAGAAATACTGCCATATCCGTCTCCTTATTTTAATGTATGAAAGGCAATCAACTATGCAGAGATACTAACATACTCTTATAATTTTGACAAGAATAATCCCAGCACCGTTATTTCACTTCGTGGTTCAATCAATTCCTAATCAGTGAAATAACTATTTACGTGTTCATGGATCGGCTGCCGTTCTCTATTGGCATCAGGGTCAGCGCGACGAGCAATGCCAGTAATTGCATCAACGGACTCATCCGCCTTAAATCGTAGGTATAGCTTTTGTGATTTCTCAGCCATAGAAGGATTCTTGAGTGCGCGATAGCACCGCATCATATTGTAATGTGCATCCACATCTTCCGGATCAACCTCAAGCGTCTTCTGGAAATGTCCTAAAGCAGATTCATACTCACGTTTTAGAAAGTACATGCGTCCCAATTCGTTACGAACACGGGTATCACGGGGGAATTGCGAGACAGCAAGTTGGAGATGCTGAATTGCTATGTCATAGTTTCCATAAGACTCTTGAACGAGGGCATAAAAATAGTTAACCTTTGCGCGATGTAGGCTTTCTGAAGGCAATGTTTTCTGAATCTCAAACGCCTTGTCAAGCATAGTTTCGGCACCGCGCATATCCCCTTCTTTGATGTTACATCGTGCGATATTCACCCACCCATCCATGTAGTCAGGGTCAATTTCGGCTACCATCCTAAAAGCTCCCTGCGCTGCTCTAAGATCACCTTGTAGGAGAAGTCCGATGCCGTAATCGTTCCAACGTTCACGCGCATTTGCCACTTCTCTTTTTTGTTTCGGCATATTTTGTGATGATGTCATCACATGAAGCGTTGCTTTTGCCTCTGCCATCATAGTAATTGGTAGATTCGGAATAGCTTTGATTTTACCAGCAACATCGGATGTATCGCCTGTCCAAACCCACTTACCATCGTCGTAGCCTTTATCCACTTGAAAATCTGTATCTTCAGGGTCACGAACACCAGCATAAGCCCACTGCGTATGCCACCAGTTAAATTTACGATAATTCAGTTTCGCTTCTACGAAGAGAGTGTCTCCACAATCGGATGGAATTTCCAGACGATACCTAACAGTATCGGCAGCACCAGGTGGGATAGTACGTGAATACAGCACAGTCCGCATTGCCCACGCATTTCGTTTATTGATTAGGTTGCCGTGTGCATCCAACATATAAGCACGATAAAAATGCGCGCTCGGATCGACAGGTCCGTTTCCATCAGGCGCATCGATCCTGCCGTTCCAGAATACAATTTTTCCGTTTTCGTCGGTGGCTTTCACCTCAAGCCAAATATCAAATGCATCAATTGTTCCAGCAGGGAATTGATGACCGACACCTCGCGTTCGCACCACAACCTCAATGAGAGGGTCTTCACCTCGCGTTACTTCAATTCCGTTTTTTGGAATCGGCATACCATTCGCAAACATATCTAACGTTATTACATCATTCTGCAAAAAGTCTATTACGGTTTGGAGCTGTTCTTCATGTTTATTTACAAAGGGGAGTGCAGTGTTCGCAGCAGGAAAACGGTGGCTATGAATTTTACCGTTGATATTTCCTGCATCTGTAGAATCTACGAGCGGCATGTGGCAATCAGCACATTTCTTAGCTTTTTCGGGATAGTAAAATGAGAGTGCACCTTGCTGGGAAATACCACTTTTTTGCCACTGATCATAATCGTTAAAACCACGTACCCATTTGAAATTATTGACAGGAAAATCCAGATGCACCTTATGGCAAGTTGAACAAAATTCTGCTGTATTGTCGCGGTGGAAAGGTTTAAGAAAACTCTTTTTGTGTGGTTCAGGGTCAAGACGAATGAGATAATTGTGTAAACTTCGGATGATACGATTGTCGCTTGAGGCTATGTCATGCAAAGGTGGATATTTAATCACATATCCACTGTTTCCCATTGTATCTTTTACGCTTTCAATAGAGTGGCATGCGGTACAGGCTAACCCAGCTTGCGCAGCAGGCGTATGCAGATTTTCCTCAATCGGTCTATCCATCATACCGTTGAGTAAAATCGCTGGATCATGGCATCCTCCGCACCATTTAGAAGGTTCAATGCCGTTCACTTCCTGCATGTAGACGATTGACTTTCGGTACCACTGGTTATTGAAAGAAGAAAAATGGTGAGCAGATTCGTTCCACTGCCGAAAAATATCGGGATGACACCCCTTTGTGGCACAAGTCTCGGATGTGAGAAAGAAATCTGTCGGAATCAGGTTCCCCGTTTCAGTTTCAACGGATGCTGGGAAAAAGTGCCCGGTTGTTCCGCCACCTTCCTCGTACATACTTGTTGGTGGAAGTGCAGGATTTTTAACGAGATACTCCGCATTTGGGAAATAGCGTTGCGAAAGTTTTGCGCCAATCGGGAAGAACACAACCCCAACTAATACGCCAACAATTACTTTTTTGAACATTGGTGAAAGATTAGTACTGTCCTTCAACAAGTGAATGCAAAAAAGGAGACTTCCAATGCTTATACTGATAATGTGTGAAATGAGAAGCCAGCGATACGACGTAGTCGCACCGACGACCATCAGATAACCGCCGCTAATGATACCAACAATTAACCCGAAAATGCCAATACGTCCAATGTATGAGATGTTTTTTGATTTTTGATAGAGATAGACAGTGAACGGAATTATGAGAAGAATTCCGAGTCCAATATGGAAAAGGATGTTTAAAATGTAGAAAAGAGTGGGTTCACCAAAACTGAATAAATATGCACTGTTGAGTAGTAATATGAGAAAAGCCAATACGGAAAACTTACGCATTAATTCACCTGCAAAAGGCTAAAGCATATTGCCTCAACCTATTATTAGATTTACTTTGAAGGTTTATCAGTTTAGTTGCTCAACATATTACATATTTTTACTATATTTATCCTGCGGTATAGCCTCCATCAATGGGCAGTGCAATGCCTGTAACGAACGCAGATTCATCGGAAGCAAGGTATAATGCACCATAAGCAATTTCTTCAGGTTGGCCAAGTCTACGCATCGGATGTTTATTCGCAAGTTTCTGATATTCTTCTGGGTTTTTGATGACTCCAGCGACTAAAGGCGTTTCCACAAAACCTGGACAGATGCAATTTACACGGATATTGTCTTCCGCGTAATCAAGAGCCATGCCGCGTGTCAAGTTTGTAACAGCGCCTTTGGATGCAACATACGCTGCGCGAACATCTGCACCAACAATACCGTAAATGGAGGACATATTGATGATGGAACCGCCACCGTTTTTCTGCATTTCTGGAATTGCTGCTTTAGCGCAAAGGAAAACACCCGTAAGATTCACATCTAAACAACGGTGCCAGTCTTCTTCAGGGAGTTCTGAAACCGGCAAGCGCATTGCGATGCCAGCATTATTGAACAGAATATCAAGTTTGCCGTAAGTTTTTACGGTTTGATTTACCATCTGTTCAGTATCATTTTTAATTGTCACATCGGTTTTTACGTATATTGCTTCGTTACCTGCGCCTTGAATGTCGGTGACGGTCCGGCTCCCGCCATGTTCATCAATATCAGCAATAACGACCTTTGCACCGTGTTCAGCAAAAAGTTTTGCGGTAGCTTTGCCGATTCCAGATGCAGCACCTGTGATGATAGCAACTTTATCTTTAAGTCGCACCGTTATACTTTTTCCTTCCAAGCCGCTGGGTTTTCTTCTGGTTCACCGATTCTATTTCTCAATACACCGACGTTTTCAACCTCAAGTTCAATCACGTCCCCGGGTTGAATCCATCGGTCAAGCTCCCAACCGCATCCATTTCCGACAGTACCAGATCCTAAAAATTCTCCCGGAAATAGTGTTTCTGACTGCGAAACAAATGAGACCATTTCTGCGAAAGAATAATACATATCTGATGTATTACCTTCTGCCCAAACTTCTCCGTTGACTCTTGCTGTCATTTTCAGATTATATGGATCACCAATTTCATCTGGTGTTACAAGGCATGGACCCATAATGTTGCTGTTGTCAAAATCCTTGCCTTTGGCGGGACCGAGTGAAAGTGTCATGTGTCGGAATTGAATATCACGTGCACTGATGTCGTTGTAAACCGTGTATCCAGCAATGTACTCAGGGGCTTCTTCAATTGAGATGTTCTTACCTGTTTTGCCGATATAGATGCCCCATTCCAGTTCAAAATCAAGTTTTTCTGTGTAATTGGGCCAGGTCACTACGGCTTCGTGCCCGGCAATGGAAGCAGGACTTGTGCTGCCGCGATAATAGTTCGGTAATTTAAACCATTCAGGAGATATTTCCTTTCCAGTGATACGTGAGGCAGCGTCCATGTGCGTTTTGAACACACCGAAATCACGCAAACTCGCGGGACGTGGAAATGGCGCAAGCAATTGAACATCGGAAACCGAGAAAACAACATCGGACAAATTGGAACCGTCACTGAGTTGCTGTTGGACTGTATCAATACGTTTTTGTGCATCTGCGGTGCAATTCTGTTCAAAAAACTGAGGCATATCAGAGACATCTAAGTTAAGATCAATAATCTTATCACCATCAACCCATGCACCAAGCCGGGAATGTTCGTCTAACGATGACTTTTTGAATGTAACAAGTTTCACAGGTATTCCTCTTCAAAAGACTTTTCTGATTTTATATCACAGATTGACTAAAAAATCAATATTATTGAATATACTCAGGGTATTTTAGTTTTAAAGATTTTCAGTAATGAGTGTTACTCGAAGTTTATATTGTCCGTTGGGTTTCGTAAACTCTACCCTAATGAACTTTGACAATCAAAAGAGGTAATTTCATTTAACGTGAGTTCGATAAAAGAAATAAAATTTAGATGTTATGTTTCGCTTACGTCTATCTAATCCAGAAACCAAAACAAATACTTTGCTCCGCCCCGCTCCGTGAATCAACGCCAAATGCGCGCAAGGCATTTAGCGGGTGCGGTATGTGATCAATCCCTCATAGCACGCCGCTGGCGTGCAAGAACACATTTGTTATTGAATGTAATAGACGTGAAACATCATTCCGTTTCCTTTAATATTTAATATTAATGTCGAACTTACTTCATTAGGAAAGTTTGCCCGATTTGAACGTCAAAACTCATTAGGCGTCAATTTAAGGGATAAATCCCGTCAAACCTTGTAGGGCCAAAAGCGAATTTGGCCTTGATTTGGCTGAATGCCATAAGGGCATTCATAGCGTTGATTTATGGGTTTCGCTCCGCTCTACCCAACCTACAATACCACAATAACGTGAGTTTAGTGTAAGAAAATGGTTTGATAAAAGAAAACTCCTATGTATAACGAAATTAAATCCTTTCTGTCAAAGAAGGACTCCATGTGTATTATACAACTTTTCTGTGAAATTCACGACTTTTTTCTTATTATCAAAAACAATGGTTTCTCAATCTTCAAGGATAGTGATACCTCTAACAAGCGCAATCGTCCTTGTAGACTTCATATAAGTGAGGTGATGACGATACTTGTGTTTTTCATCAAATTAATTATCACTCGCGTTACAATACTGTTATAAAGGATTAACACGTGTAATAAAATGCGTCAGAAATATAGAAAACTAAATAACTCTGAATGCGATTGTTTGTGCTTGACATTGAATTGCTTTTTCACTATAATCACCTAAGTTGCTACGGACAAGATTTCAAGCTTGCAGACATTGCTTTTTACTGAAAAACAAGGATTTCCAGCTAATTCTAGCATTCGCGATATAGGTAGCAACTTGGGTTATAATCAACAAATCCGATAATGTGTGGCAATTTTACTGTGATGCTCTTTAGAAGCGTCCTGTCAGCGATCTCCGAATAATTAACCTATAATTTTTTAGGTTAGTTGAACACAGTGATACCAACAAAATTAGTTTATGGGATATATTCTATAAACCCGATCAGGGCAGGAGAAATATCATGGATGCCCTCAAGAAAGTTATAGGCGTTGTTCTCATCATAATTGCGACAATAGTTGCAATCCACACTGTTATTGAACCATTATACCACACTTCTGATCCCAACAGTGACAATCCGTATAGTTCTGTTTAGGGTTATATTAACGTACTCTCCGCGATTTCAATAGTGTTGGGTTTAATATTTAGTTACATTCGCTTGAACAAAGTCGCGGATAATTCAAGCGTTCAAGAGTTCATAGCGGCTAACACGTTATTCTACGGGTTCATGTTTGCTGCTATTTTATTTTTTTGGAATTGGTTTGGTATTCTCAATGCCACAACCTTTACTGCTGTCGGAGACGAAACTCGATCAACTGTATGGATTTTTTTTGATGCCCTACTTCCGTTGTTGAATGGTGCTTTGGGAATGCACTTGCTGCGCTCAAATCCCAGTGAATAGGTAAAATGGTCTTTGAGAGACTTTGCGTTCGCGTTGCCGGACGCAAAGTCTCACTCTGAGCCAACTTGTTCATAGAAATGTAACTTTTTACACACATTAATGTTATAATTACATTATAAAATAAAAAATAAGAAATCTCAACTACCTTGCACTGTGAAGGTAGTCTACAAAATAGGAGCAATTTATGAACACAAAAATTTTTAGGGTTGTGCTATGCGTCCTACTTGCATTCTCAGTCGCTTGGCTATCTGGGTTGTGAAAAAATGATGGATATGGTTCCGCCTACGGATGACGAAATGGTGTCTACACTTAAAGTGGGATTGATTCATCCGCAGCCAAATTACACCAGTTTTGGTAACGGGGCAAAACTTGCCCAAGCTGAAATCAATGCAGCTGGTGGCGTCCTTGGCATGCAGATTGAGTTGATTTTTAAGGAAAAAACGACAGATACCGTTACTCAGTCAGCGACAGAATTGGTTGAAATGGAAAATGTTGTTGCTATATTAGGCCCCTCTTTTCAAGCCATGCCGTAAAAGTTGGTCCGGTTGCCACTGTTCCTGTGCTTTTGTGAGCAACAAGGGCAGAAGTTACGGCAGATGCAACAGACCCAAACGATTTCATGTTTCTCGTTGCTGGTTCCAATGTCCTGCAGGCAAATCTTTTGGCAAAAGTTGCCGTAGAGCAACTCAATGCAATATCTGCCTCTATGATTTGGCAAAATATGGATGTATATTCTGAGGGTTTTGTGCAATCATTTAAGGCAAGTTTTACAGAACTTGGTGGGAGTGTAGTTGTTGAACAAACCTATGAAGGGAACGGCGGAACGATGTTTGATTCCCAACTTACTGCAGTTAAAGAGGCAAATCCTGATGTGCTTCTTCTCGCCAGTTTTCCTAAATCAGTACCACGGATAATGGCACAAGCACTGGACATGGGAATTGAATCTATCTTTATCGGTAGCGATGGTTGGGACGATCCGCTAATGTCTTCGACTTTGGAGGATAATGAACCTGTTGATGGTTACTATTGTACCAACTTAGATCCGGATGCTGTGGGTTTTATTTCTGCTTATACGGCAAAATATGGCTCCGTTGATGGCATTGCAGCAGCAGGTTATGATGCCATGAAAATTTTGGCAATAGCAATTGAGACAGTAGGTTCAACCGATGATCCGGCTGCGATTCGAGATGCCATCGCAAATATCACAAACTACGAAGGTGCGACAACCATCTTTCGTTTTGATGAAAACCGAAATCCCATCAAAAGCGTCGGCGTGCGCCAAATTCTTAACGGTATGCCGCAGGATGACATAATTGAGGCGGCACCTGAGTAGACATAATACTGAAAGACAATACTTATACAAATAAGTCTGAGTTCTCACATCATTGAGAACTCGGACTTGTTTATATTTTGGCAAATTAGGAGGTTAAGATGAAGATAACAACTTTTGCGTATGTATTCGTAATTATAATGTTGGTTGGTGGCATTATTGGCTGTGAACGAATTGAACAAGTTGTGCAACCTACCGCTCAGCCTGAAGGTCTCAGTGGGGAAATTACCATTGGTGTCGTTTTACCTCAGACAGGTCACTTAGGACCAGGTGAATTCGGTCCGGGTGCCTTGGTGATGGAAAATAGTTTTAACATGGCACTTGAGGAGATCAATACATCTCAATTGCTCGGGGATGCAACTCTCAAGTTCATTATTGAAGACGATATGAGCACTAAAGAAGGTGCAGTTACAGCTTTTAATAAACTAATCCATCAAGATAGGGTCCCTGTCATTCTCGGTGTCTGGACCTCACACATTGCCAAATCCGTTTTTCCTATTGCGCAAGAAAACCAGGTTGTGGCTTTTAGTCCGGTCGTCCTCGCTTCTGGCTTGACTGCTATCGGTGATTTTATCTTCCGAACCAGTCTCTCTACAGAAGTACTGATTCTTGAGGGAGTCAAGGTAACGCAGGAGAGACTCGGTTACCAAAGAATAGCTACGATAGCAGACACGGTTGACTTCGCTTCTCAGGTGAGCGACGAAGTATATAGGCAAACACTCACTGATAATGGGGTTAAGGTGCTGACGACGGAGACATTCGTGACCGGTGATACCGACTTTTCCAACCAATTAACCCGGATAAAGACGTTGAATCCAGATGCGATCTTTGTCTCCGCACAAGACATAGAGTTGATTCATATTCTCACACAGGCACGCGAGCTTGGGATCCCCACTGAAATTCCCTTTATTTCCCTTATCTTGTCCAGAGATCTGATCCAAAGTGCCGGAGCTGCCGCGGAGGGGACAATTACATTTTCAGCATGGATTAGCACCGCAGATACGCCCAGGAATCAAGCCTTCGTTCAGAAATACACCGAGAAATACGGTTTTGAACCGAGCGTTTGGGCTGCAAAACCATACGCCGCTGTCTATATCCTTGCAGAGGCGATCAGAAACGCGCAATCAACAGGTTCAGAGGCAATTGCTGCTGCGCTTGCTGAGATTAAGGATTTTGACACCATTTTAGGTAAGTTTTCTTTTGATTCTAACGGAGACGCGATTTACGACCCAGTTGTCTTAATTGTAAAAAATGGTAAACTTGAAGTCTTTGATTAGAGATCTATCCTACAAATAGAAACGCGCTGCGATGGATTTTCAATTCCATTGCAGCGCGCTTTACTTTTACCAAAGTTTTACGTTACTCAAATGTAAACTGTGCAACAACACCCGCATGGTCAGATGGCCATAAGCCTGAAGGGAGTCGGTCAGATGGTTTATCTCCGACCGTGAATGACACGACAGGCAGGAATAGATCCATATTTCGCACAAAGATTTGGTCAATCCGTACCGTGAGATCGCTCACCTCATTTAATATGTCATCGTCTTGACAGCACGTATTGCCAGACTCGTTTCCAGCTCTCATTGCATGAAGTTTGCGTATAATATCATTAGCCTTACGATTTCCCATCTGGCAAGCTATGCATCCAGGACTACCATCTAAACAACAAGCATAAGACCAATTATCAAGGAGCCAAACGTCAGCGTAACCCGCCGACAATAAAATTTGGTAGCCAGCTCCATCGGTTGCTCTCGTATTGAAATCTCCGAGCAAAATAATCGGCATGGTCTCGCTGCTAAGAATATCCACAAGTTCCTGTGTTTGTTCCACCCTGTTTTCTTCTGCAAATGCCTCAAGATGTGTATTGACAACACGGTAAGTTACACCAGACACAGTAGCATCTACAGCAACATAGCCTCTTTTTATTTGCAGCCCAAGCATTTCTATTTTAAGCGCATTTTCGTAGTTAGCCGTCATTGGATTTGATATTTCAACGTCACTACGAGCCAGTATCACATCATAATCGGTCAACCTAACATCATCAATACTGGTAGCAGTAAACATTGGCATTTCAACATCTAAATTTTCAACTTGCGCAGCGACTTGATAACTTAAGCCTTCTGCTTGAAGCGCATCCATCAAAATTTGGAGAAAATCCAAGACGACCTCTTCAGCAAGAGTCGGATTGTTCGGAATAAAGTCACCTGGACTTTGGTGGCGGATTAAAGAAATTTCTTGTAGTCCGATTAGGTGTGGTTGATGCGTTTTTATGGATTTAGCGATTGCAACTGCACGACTTGGAAAGTCGGATGCCATGACATTGTTGTACATCTTGGTAACTTCTCCCGGCACTTGTCCAAGATTCTCTACGGATAAGAGCGGATCTGCACTGCTGCCAACGTATACATTATAGGTCATCACTGTGAGAGGTTGCGTATCTGCCGGTGTCGTATCGGGCGGTAATATTACTTTATCCGTAATTTTTTCGCATCCTGACATGGCAAATAGGACTACAAATAATAACAGAATAATTTTTATTTTAGGCAAAATGTTTCCTCCAAGGGAATAATAAGTCCTGAAGATAAAAACAAGGCTTCGTGCCTCAATCTTATTGTGAAGAGCATCATTAACACATTCCATAAACGAATTCATCATCTAAAGTTGTTAACTTAACCCGAAGAATTTGATTTATCGCAGTATCTGGGGCATCTAAAAGCACACGGAGATAATTATCTGTGAATCCTGCAAGGAAGTTTTTCGGACCTTCCCTGCTTTCTTCGACTAACACGTTTTTTTGTTTGCCAAGCATCCGTTTGCGAAACGCTGAATTGAGTTGATTTCCTAATTCAATCATTGCGCTGCTTCGTTCTGCGGAAATGCGTGGTGCAACTTGCTCCGAGTAAGTTGCTGCCGGTGTACCCTTACGCGGGGAATACCGAAATACATGTAGTTGACTGAATCCAATTTTTTCAACGAACTGAAGTGAATCCTTGAAATCTGTATCGGTTTCACCGGGAAATCCAACCATTATATCTGTAGTAATACCAACATCATCAGTAAAGCGTGCACGTAGGTTATCAACAAGGTGTGCGAATTGAGTGGTCGTATAACGGCGGCGCATTTGGCGTAAAACATTATCTGATCCTGATTGAATAGGGATATGGAAGTGAGGCATACACTTCGGTAATGCAGACATCCGTTCCGAGAGGATATCTGGAAAATACATCGGTTCAATTGAGCTAAAGCGGATACGTTCAATCCCTTCGACGTCATGTATCTGTTCCAAGATGTCTGCGATATCTTTATCCCTTCCTGTGTCTTGTCCATACGCACCAAGATGTACACCGGTAATTACAATTTCCTTGATGCCGCTGTCGGCAATGCGTTGCGCTTCATCAACAATCTCTGTAAGTGGACGGCTTGTCATCCTGCCTCGTACATAAGGAATGATGCAATAAGTGCAGAATGCACTGCAGCCATCTTGCACTTTGATGAGCGCGCGTGTGCGTTTTCCGGCATTGCTAACACCACTGCTAAAACGCGCGTGTTCCCGAATTGCATCGTGTTGAACGGGTTGAATCTGTAGAGGTGTTTCGGCATGCAACTTATCAAGATAGGTTTGAAAATCTGCTTTCTCACGATTTCCGAAGACAACCGTCACACCCGGTATCTGCTCAATTGCTTTTCGATCACTTTCAGCGTAACATCCTGTAACCAACACATCAGCGTTCGGATTCTGCCGGATTGCCCGCCGAATAACTTGACGTGCTTTCTGATCAGCGGTGTTCGTTACCGTGCATGTGTTAATGAGATATAAGTCTGCAGGTAGTGTTTCATCAACAATCGCGTATCCGTTGCAGACGAGTGCTTCCCGCATTGATTGCGTGTCGTATTGATTTACCTTGCAGCCCATTGTAATGAGTTTTGCTGTTTTCATGGTTTTATGTTGGATCACAGTTGGTATTCATAAGCGGCGATGGTAATTCCCGCTATTGCGGCGGTTTCTGTTCTTAAGGTATTTGAACCAACCGTTACCGAGATACATCCGTTTTCAATTGCAGCGTTGACCTCCTTATCGGTAAAACTCCCTTCTGGACCTACTAAAAATGCAATAGATTCTACCTTTGGTGCTTCTCTCAACACTGCTTTGATATGTTGTTGCTTTTCATTTTCCCAGAAAATTAGACTGCGTGTATATTTTTGAATCATGTTCAGACATTCACCGAATTCTTGTACCTCATGAAGTTCAGGTAACCACGCGCGTTTACACTGCTTTGTTGCGGAAAGGACAACACGATGCCAACGTTCATAACGATTTTGACTCGGTTTTTGTAATGAACGTTCTGTGTTCATAGGGACAATACGTGTTACGCCAAGTTCGGTTGTCTTCTGCAAAATCAACTCCATCTTATCGTTTTTTGGCAACGCCTGGAAAAGCGTTAGGACTGGTCTATTTCTCTCGTGAAAGTTACGTCTTAATACCTTTGCTTCTGTTGCCTCCGCATTCATTTTATATATTTCGCCTATACAGATACTTCCTTCTCCATCAACAATTCGGATTGTATCGCCAGGTTCCAATCGTAGCACATTTCGGAGATGGTGTTGTTCTAAACCGGTAATCGTGGCTATCTCCTCATTGATCTGAGTTGGAGGGGCATAGAACGTATGCATCTTTCATCCTAACACAACCAACCAGAAACTTTGAGTTATTCTACAGTCCGTAATTTTTCTATAACTGCTTTCGGGTGTTGGCTCTTAAAAATTGCTGTGCCTGCGACAAGAATTGTTGCACCTTCACGAACAGCGTCTGGACCTATATCTACTGTTACACCGCCATCAACAGAAATTTCGGGTGAATTATCAATTTCTTGTATCTTTTGATGTAATTTCGCAATTTTCTGTAAAGTACTCGGAATAAACGCTTGTCCCCCTAACCCTGGTTCAACACTCATCGGTAACACAAGGTCAATATCCGACAGATATGGTATAACTTTCTCATTTTCTATATTTGGTGAAAACGCTAATCCGACTTTTATGTTGTGGTCTTTAATTGTGGAAATCACTGCATTGGGTTCATCATCACTCTCAATATGGAAGGTAATCATATCGGACCCGGCATCAACTAACGCATCAATATATCGGAGTGGGTGTCTCACCATAATATGGACATCAAAAAGCACATCCGTTTTTTCACGAACTGCAGCAATTAATAGAGGACTTATACCAAAGTTTGGTACAAATTCACCATCCATTACATCAAAATGGAGTAAGTCAGCACCAGACTCAACAACTCGTTCGACTTCCTCACCGAAACGACTGAAGTCTGCTGCTAAAAGTGACGGCGCGATTTTAGGGGGTTTTAAAATTTGACATATCCTCCAATTTTCAATAGAACAGTTAGGACCTACATAATTTGCAGCATTTATTAAATAATTATGACTAAAACAGTGTAATTTCAGCAGATTTCTAGTGGAGTGTCTACCGAAATTTCAATTACGGACGTTCTTTGCAAGATTATTGATAACGCCTTTCGTATAATTTTTTGCCGTCTTCAAACACAATTACCAATGCCGGACCAAAAACTTTAACTCTTCTCTTTTCTAAGTCAATTATTGCTCCTGGAGCATAAAAAACATTATTGACTTCAATGCGTTCACCGTAGTCATCAATAATAACTATTTTAACCTCTATTGTCTGATTCCCTTCTCCACTGACGGTGTGTTTGTGGGTCAACCATCTTCCACTGTTTTCGGTTTCATCCCGTTTGCCGCTAACTTTCAGTGTAATTAAGTCACCGCTATGAACAAGTTTTTCGTGGTTAATGATCCTTCCGTGTTCAATTGTTGGGTGTGGACTATTTATAATTTCAACATTCAGACCAACTGCTTCAAGTGCAGGTAAAACCTCGCTAACAAGTTGGTTTTTCAGGTCTGGTAGTTGAATGGGTTGCGGTTTTCTTCCAAGACTTACCAACAAGTTTACAGGGCTGCGGCGTTTTTTTGGCGTCCCTTCTGCTGGGCTTTGCGCAATGACGGTATCCAATAAATAATTTGTTGAATAGACACGAGCAATGGTATTTGGGCGAAAATCCGCTGTTTCAAGCGTTTCACGTGCTGCATCAAGCGATTTACCAACTACTGACGGAACAGGTGTCATATCTGCTCCAGTACTGACTGTGATTTTGACCTTATGATGCGGTTTGATGCTATGATTCGCAGGTGGGTCTTGATCAATTACATTGCCTTTCGGTTCACTACTACTTGCTTGATAAATTGTATTTTCTGGTGCTAAACCTACATCAGAAAGAGAGTGTAATGCTTGGTAATAGTGTTTACCGTCAAGGTTGGGAACAAGTATCTCCGTGGACTTTACCCACTGTGGAATAATAATAAAAACAATCAATAATCCTATTATCCCGATTACAATCAGACAATAGGTGGCGAGTTTGACCATTCCCCATAAGGTTTTATTAAGCTTGTTCATCTCATTGCTGAACCCTATACGGACTCCCTCGAATTACATTCTTAGACTGAAAAACTTTCACCTGTTTTTAACTGATACCCGTTGACAAAATCGTAAACTTCCATAATCTTTTTAGTCGCTGGTTGGACTTGCAATAGCTGAAGTTCACCTTTACCTGTAGCCACAAACAACTGTCGTTCTGAAGTGATTTTTATGGTACCAGGTTTTTCTTGAGAGATGTTTTGTTTTATTTTCTGCTCATATTCATGCGGCAAAGATTGAATAATCTTAAGAAGCATACCTTCTCGAAAAAAGGTATAGGCACCAGGCCAGCCAGCTGTGCCTCTAATTAGGTTGTGAATTGTAGTGGCAGATTCATTCCAATTGATATGTCCAACGGTTTTCGTTAGACGTGGTGCATGCGTAGCATCAGCATGATTCTGCGGTGTTGCGGCTGGAGGTTGTCCTTGCGGCAATTTAGCCAAAACTTCCACCAGAAGTCGCGCTCCAATATCTGCTAATTGTTCATGCAATGTTTCTGCTGTATCTTCAATTCTAATTGGTATTCGCTCCATGCAAATTATATCGCCGGTATCTTCACCAACGTCTAACAGCATAAGCGTTACACCTGTCTCATTCTCCCCATTAATTAATGCCCATTGAATTGGCGCTGCACCTCTATATTTCGGCAACAGAGAAGGATGTAAATTAATGACACCACATGGTGGAATATCCAACACCGCTTGGGGTAAAAGCTGACCGAAAGCAGCAACAATAATAACGTCTGGCGTAAGTTGTTTCAAAGTCTCAACAAATTCTGGTTTTCGAACCTTTTCAGGTTGAAAAACCTGAAGGTTATTTTCTATTGCAATCTGTTTTACCGGTGGCGGACTTAGCTTTTTGCCTCTTCCACTGGGACGGTCAGGTTGCGTTACAACGCCTATGACTTCGAAATGATGGGCAATAAGTTCTTTCAGTGCTCGTATCGCAAAGTCACTGGTGCCCATAAAGAGAACACGCATTTTTGTATAATACCTATCTTCTGTCAGTTTTGAGTCCGATAAAGTGTTATTAGAATCGTATTTCAAGGAGTGGAATAACAAAGCCGACAGATGGTTCAGCTGACCACATATTCAACTGGTTATTTGCTGAGTATAGTTGTTGTTGCGGAAAATATGTTGAGATACCGTATATATTTGCATGTGGACCGAAAATAGGAATACGAGCAATACTCCCATCTGGAGGAATCCCTTCTTCAGTAGGAGGTGATGGTGGTTTGCGTTCTGGCACACTCGGAGCTGACCTGTCTACATTACGGGTATGTAGCCAGTCCCAAAAACCGATAAATAGTGATAACGAAACAGCAGTGATCCCCATTACACGGTAATTCTGTGGTGTTAACTCTGGTGCTATTTTATTTGTTTGTGCCATTTTTATACCGCGAACCCCCAAATAACTATGGACTGCGGTGAAGGGGAGTGCGCTTAACGTAACAATCTCAAATCGACGTAAAGCACTTTCGCTATATTCCTCTTGTTGTGTTCCTTGAGTTTGCTCTGTAGGGGGAACACTTCGATTTTGCGCTTCTGATTGCGGTACTAATGCGAAAATTACTGCTAACGCGACCACATATATACGAATTCTAAATTTAAACATGGTTTACCCTTTTGCTTTTTGTGAAAGTCCTACGAAAAAGGACAAAGAGATGGGTTTCGCTACGCTCTACCCAACCTACATCTACTACCTCAATTAGTGCTCCGATTCTGAATACGAAACAGATAAACGATGAGCATCCCCGCGCCTATACATACAGACACATCAGCGACGTTAAAAGTGGGCCAATACAAATTTTTGCTTTCTATACCAAACTGCAGAAAGTCGACAACTTCACCTAAAAAAAGACGGTCAATAAAGTTTCCTACTGCTCCACCAAGGAGAAAACCTAACGCGGTTTGCATCCATCGACTCTGTCTGAATCTGAAAGAATAGACGAAAATAAAGATCAATGCAGCGATCGTTATTATAACTAACAACGTCCGCTGATCTGATAAAATTCCGAAAGCAGCACCAGAGTTTCTATCATGCCTTAAATTAAAAAAGCCTTGAATAATTGAATAGCCTCTCCCTTTAGGGATATGCATACGTACCAGCCATTTGGTAACGATATCAAGTAACAATGATGGAATTGCTACCACTATTAATGGCAGAACATTTTTAAAATATTGAAACGGAGAAATCACTTCCTGAGTTATCCCTTAGATGTTAGGTTTTTGGTTGATAGCTATTCTTTAACGACTCCCATTCAACCTTTGTATCAAATTGCTGAGAGATTTTTGGTAATTGACTCCTCTTACTTTGAAATATGCTGGTGAAAGCGGAATTTGTCTGAACAAAAATTTCTTCAGCTAAGAAAGGAGTAATCGGAGCAAGATATTGTAAAATGGCTGTGAATATTGATGAAAAAGCAAGTTGTGCAGAGACTACCCCTTTAGCTACTTTTTTCGCAGCACAAAATTCGATATAAAATTGAAGATCTGTACGACAGAAATCTAATAATAATTGCCACATACCATAAAAATCTCTTTCTGTGTAAGCTGCCTCAACACTGCTGAGAAGTTGATTAGTCAAAGAAATGGCAAGTGCATCATGTTTCAATAATATTTCACAAACATTCGCGTCAGGTTTATTAGAGGTGGTCATACGTTTATTAGAATTAGTCCTATTCTGCAGATCAGATAGCAATTGGACTGCCTGATTTAATACCTCTTTAAGTTGTCCGTATTTTTGATTGTACACCTCTATCAACTCTTCAAGTTGTTTAGTGTCATCTTCTTTAAGTTGAACTTGATGTAAGTCTGGCACTATTGAGATTAGGCGTAGAACATCCGCAGGATATTTTTTATACAAATTTTCTTCTATCACGGTGTCCCAAACTTCTTCAGCAATACTGTTTAGTTTTAAGAATTTAAAGGGTTGGCTCTCTTTAGTAGGTCGACTCAGTTGAAGTGATGCTGAAAGCACACTCAACTCTCTTAACCATTTTAAGAAAGCGGCACGGGGTGCAAAAGTAACATTCGTGCAAGACCCAATAATTGGTTTTTTGAAATCTGATGTATCAAGTGCCTGAAGTAGGTTAGCAAAATGACTTTCAATGTAAGTAGCCTCTTTTCGGAAGTCCTTTGAATGGCAATGTATGCAGACCGTATCTGCGGGTAATAGTTCTTCTACGCTCAGACGGAACCAGTGTTCCGAACCGCGTCGGATAGAACTACGAACTGCCCGAAGCGTTTTTTTATCTGTAATAATATTGTTGCAACTATCACACATCAGAATTGGGAGCGGTATTCCCCATTGGCGTTGCGAAGAAATTGGCATATCGGAGGCATTCATCATTTCACTTTGAATGTCCCCCCGTATTTCGTCGTCGTAATGCGCCCAATATTCTGGTAAATTTGAGACATCTTCTTGAATATTGCTGGAGGTAATGGAAAATACCCAGTGCCTGTAAGGACGCGAAACTGACAAACCATTACAGTGTTGACATTCAAGTTGTTTTATTTTATGTTTTCTTCCTTTAATTAAGCCCCCACGATTCTCTAATTCATCAGTAATAAGTTGAATCGCGTTAGACAATTTTAATCCGCATAAGGCATCCGCATCTTCTGTAAACCTGCCAGTTTCATCAAAAATGGGTGTTGTTGGAGTAGATGATATAAATTTTGCTTTGGCAGAGTTATCAATGCTTGCTAACACATTGGAAATACTATAACTAAGCAAATGATGTGCAGGGTTTAGAGGTATGATGCCCTCCATCAATTCCTTTTTTTGTGATGAATCAGAAATGGTTCCAACTATTTTTTCTGGTAATAAATAAAAAGGTAGATCAGTTAGTGAGAATAGCGGGTGTGAGACAGTACAATTGTTAAACTGTGTTGCTTTTAATTTTCCAATAGGTACAGGATATTTCTTACGTTTAGTGTTTGGATCAACAAATTTTTTCAATTGCTGTTCAGAAAAAATTAGATATTGGTTTTCAAATTCGGTGAGTAAAAAGGTGGCATTTTCAAAAATTCCCATTGCGATCATTCCTGCAATCCGCCACAATTGAGACAGTGGAAAACGCGCAACGAAAAAGACATCTTTTCCAAATTCTTCAAAACCGCTGTTGAGTGGAAACTTTACATAGGTATCTAAAACGCTATTGGAAACCGGTGTAACTGTTTTTCCTGTTTCCAACGGTGAAGCACATTTTGGACACCAATGGCTGAGTTTCAATTCATCACGTAAGAATTTAGTGTCTCGTAATCTATCAAAGTAGCTAAAGAGTTTAGTCTCATGACGTGCCTCCAATGTTTTTTCAGCGGAAGTCCAATCTGCAAAAATACCGAGTTTCTGTAATTTCTGTTCTTGCGTTTTTAATTGTTCACTGTAAAGTTGTCTACACTGCTTTCGAAAATTGATGATATTTCCTGAAACTGTAGCCATTTTTTCTTTTATTACGGTCGCTTCAACGCTAAAGGGAAAGGTTTCCCAAAACGGCGAATATACAACACTACGTCCCCGGAGCATTTCACATTTGAGGAAAATATCTTGATAAATTTTTCTTCGAAGTGTGTCAAGGCTTAGTGCATCCACAGGCGTTGGCATTTCTCTGATCACATAGGTTGGCGACACGGCATTTTTTTCTTCAACCTTGTAGACATTTTGAGTTGTCCACAATTTAAGAATTTCTGCTTCGTGGGAACTATGTAAAACGTCCTCAGTCTGAACTGAGTTTAACTTCTTTTTCTTAGATTTAGTACTGGAACGTTTAACTGTAGTGTCCTTTGGGGAAGAATTTGCCTTTTTCATAAAGCAAGTGGTCATTCCTAATAGATAGGATGAAATTGTGAAATAGTTTGATATATGCCGAACTCAATAAATAATTTACGAAGGACGCAACCATGAACTGAGAATTTGTAAGAGAACAATTAACACTATTGGCGAAAAGTCAATACCGATATTGCGAGTCATCGGATAAATTAGGTTTCGAATAGGTTGTAATACCGGATCGACCAATTGACCTGTGGCCACATAGATTCGACGAACGACTAAATTTTGCGTTCCGAACACTATCCATGAAAGTAACACGTTAGCGATAACAATTACCATGTAAATATCAAGAAGGTGACTGAGCAATTTGGCAAGAATAGGCATTACGGTTATTCCCTTCCTATTTTACCGTGTCAAGTTGTTTGGCACGTTCCGTTGCAGCAAGTATTGCCTCGGCAAGTGTTGCGCGCAAACCACCTCGTTCAAGTGCGTGGAGTCCTGCAGCTGTTGTCCCACCCGGTGTTGTGACTCGGTTTTTCAGGACAGCAGGATGTTCTTGGGATTGTGCTAACATTGAAGCTGCACCCAAAACTGTGTGTATCGCCAAAGTTTGCGCGTCTTGCCGTGGCAAACCGACATGGACACCGGCATCTGCTAATGCTTCTATAAAAAGCGCAACATAAGCAGGACCACTGCCGCTGACTCCTGTAACCGCATTTAGGTGTCGTTCCTCCAATATTAATGTAGTTCCGCAAGTGTTGAATACCTTTTGCGCTATGGCGAGATGTTGCTCATCAGCAGCACTGCCTGCTGTCAACACAGAGATTGCCGCTTCAACCGAAGCTGCTATATTTGGCATCACGCGAACAATTGGAGGCGGGGTTTTAAAATATGATTCGAGCGTTTCAGTCGCGACGCCAGCTGCGATGCTTATAATCCATTGTGGTGATGAGAGACTGTGTGATACCTGTGGTAGAATGTGCGGTACCGCCACGGGTGGAACGGCACAGAGGATAATATCTGTCTTTTTGATAAGTTCCTCAATGTTTGACGTAGCGTTCACACCTTTTTCATCACAGAGTTGGTTAACCAGATTTTTGTCCAGATCGGTAATCCAAATTTGTTGCGCTGGAAACAAGCGTCCAACGATACTCCTTACGAGTATACCGCCCATCTTTCCGACACCAATCACACCCAATTTTAGGTTGTCTACCACCATTTTACTCCTCACAATATCCACAGCGTTAATGAGAACAGATTTATATCAATTGTTTTAACTTCATCAGTAATCACGCAATAAATTGGATCTCACGATAAATAAAACCGAAAATAAGCAAAGTGCGTAAGTACTATTCTATTAACCTGCGTTTCCGAAAATTGCCCTACCTATCCTAACAAGGTTCGCTCCTTCTTCGATTGCTACCTCAAAATCGTTTGTCATCCCCATGGAGAGGTACTCCATTGTTATTCCGGGAAACTTCTCAGCCTTTACCTTTTCCGAAAGTGTTCTCAGCAGAGCAAAAGCTGGGCGATTTATTTCTGGGGAAGAACTTAATACTCCCATTGTCATTAACCCAACAATACGTGCGCCTGAATAGGTAAGCGACTTTTCTATAAAATCCCGCACATCCTCCGAATCTATACCAAACTTGCTTGCTTCGCCAGTTGTATTTATTTGAATTAGTATTTCTGTTTGTTGCTTACGTGCTTCTGCCCGCCGTGCTATCTCTGCTAAAAGTCTCAAACTATCCACTGAGTGGATTAGCGTAAACATATCTAAGGCAGACTTAACTTTATTTCTTTGAAGGTGTCCTACAAGGTGCCATTCACATGCTTGAATGTTTGGTACTGTTTCACAAAACGATTGAATTAGGTCGAATTTTTGCTGTGCTTCCTGCACACGGTTTTCACCAATATCTGTCGCCCCAGCAGCAAGGACTGTTTGAATATTTGTTATTGAACGTCCTTTTGTAACCGTAACAAGCTTAATTGAATCCGGTGCGCGACCACTTCGTTCTGCAGCTGCCGCCATACGTTCCTTGACACTCGCAAGGTTTTCAACAATCCGATTCAATTTTCGTTCTCCTCACGCTGTGAAGTTTCAGGTTCATCCGCAACTATTGAATTCTTCGTAGTTTTACCTATTAAGCGTGAATACAGATTTTTCCATTCATCAATGCGGGTAAGTGTCCCGATAAAAACTATCAGTATCCCTAAACTAACAACCCCGATACCGACTACAACAAGATGAGTGGCCTCAGTGTAAATTTGGGTTACTCTAACTGCAGTTGGTGTTTCCTTAGATAACTCCTTCTGATATTTTGCAGGATGTACACAACCACGCATGATAAAGATGAGACCTATAATACTTGTTAAGATTGATAACGATACAAAAAAAGGACGCATTTTCAATTCTCACTTTGGTCCCAGACCGAAGGCTAAAATCGGTCACTTTATAATACCATTTTTTTATTGGCAATGCAAATTTGTTTCAGGCAGGGTTATTTAGTTTTCTATATTTCTGACGCATTTTATCATACCCTTTAATATTTTATTATAATATTTTAGGATGGGTTTCGCTATCGCTCTACCCATAGGTGTCAACTTAAGAACAGATATGTGTCTTTTTAGGTATTAGAAAAGCGTTGCAAAATGGAGACACCTCTTGCATAATGGAGAAAATAACTTCTACTTATTCCTACAAAAGAGGTGTTCCGATGTCTATTCTAACATAGGTTTCCGATAAAATGCAAGAGATACTACAAACCACCGCTAACGCATCAGCTTTGAGTTGCGGGTTCGTCCAAAGAATACGCAAACTTTCCGGAAGTGCTTTCGTCCAGATGCTCGTATTCGGGTGGCTTGAAACTCCCGATGCAAGTTATACAGATTTGGCACAAACAGCACGCGCTTAGATGTGCATGTCACCCGTCAAGCGATTGAAAAACGGATGACTTATGAGGCTGCACAAACCCTAAAATCAACGCTTGAAGTAGCCGCAACACAAGTTATTTCGGCACAACCGCAGACACTCCCTTTGCTAAAACAGTTCACAGGTGTCTATTTGCAGGACAGCACTTGGATTGCGCTCCCCGATGAACTCCGATCCGTTTGGAAGGAAACCGGTTGTAGAACCGAACATAAAAAAGCTCCCATAAAACTTCACCTCCGTTTTGATGTGCTCACGGGTGCTTTTGTACACTTCCAACTCACTGATGGTATCATTGCCGATAGCACAGCAGAAAAGGAGTTTGAACCGCTCTCCGCTGGAAGTTTACGTTTAGCAGACCTCAGCTATTTCTCACTTGACGCGTTTGGAAAACTGACACAAACAGGTGCCTTTTGGATCACAAGATTGAAAGTAAACTGTAAACTCTTTGATGAACAAGGAGAACCTTTCTGCTTGTATAAGCACCTCAAAGCAACAAACTTAGACACTATAGACCAGAACTGCTTCGTTGGCGCAAAGAAGCGTCTGTCAGCACGGCTTGTTGCGCTGCGATGTTCCGAACCAGAAGCAAACAAGCGTCGCCGAAACATCAGACGCGATGCTAAACGGAGATGGACAACACCCTCAAAACAACGCTTAAAACTTGCCGGTTGGGACATCTACATTACAAATATTGGGACGACACGACTTACCGCCGAACAGGTTGCCACTATCACCCGGATACGATGGCAAGTTGAGTTGATGTTTAAATCCTTCAAAAGCGTTGGTAAGGTGAATACATCCCGCAGCACCAAACCTGAGCGTCCCTTATGTGAGGTGTCCGCCAAACTCATCGCACAACTTATAAGACACTGGATTATGTTAGCAACTGGATGGAAATGTATGCGACACGATCTCATCAAAACAGCAAAACTTATTGGGAGGCACGCACGCACACTCACAATGAGTTTTCACAAATCTAAAACAGCTTTTTATAGAACACTTAGATACATAAAACAGGGTGGACGATACAGCGACTATGGAAAACATAGAGCAGGAAAGCGGACAACTTATACCAAATTAACGAGAATTGCATTGTTTTCATTGCCGATGGTAAGGGCGGGCACAGAGGGGTAATTTGGTATTACAGGCAACTAAAGAATGCTGAAAATCCTTAAGTTGACACCTATGGGTAGAGCGAACGCGAAACCCATAGGCGTCAACTTAAGCACATAATTACCGGATTGTCTCTTGTGGAAGTGAATCAACGCCAAATGCGCTTGGTAGAATGCGCGCATGGCATTCTACATGATTTGTCGGGTTTGTAACCCCCGATTTTGTGAACCTAAACTAATTAAATCGGGGTTACAAACCCGCAGCATGCCACACGCGCATGCTGCGTTGATTCGCTATGGGTGTCGCTTTCGCTCTACCCAACCTACGAATTTATTCCGAAATATTGAAATCTTCAAAAGGTTTTCCGTCAGCATCCGTAATCCGCAGATAGAATCCCCAATCCTTTTCCTCATTACAAACTTTGACAAGAATTGTGTTTATACCTGCTTTGAGCGTAACCAGAATAATGTTTTAAAATTTAATCAGTAATCATTGACACAGAACCTGAATACTCCGGTGGGATGGAATTTTTCAACGCATTTAACATTTGAATGTAACGTTCTTTGTCGTTAGCATTCTTGCTTGCGTCAGCGATCTGTTTCCAGATATAGTCCGATGAAGAATTGGCAGATAACATACTGAAAGCGTATTTATAGTATCGAAGCGCATCATCATAGAGATCATTCGCAATGCATGCATGTCCAAGTGTCATGGGGTAGTAATAACTCGTCCCCGTATCCTCTTGTAACGCACGTTTCGCATATTTTAGTGTTGTTTCTGGAAGAACTCCCTTTTCAAGAAGTTCTTCAGCAAACCAACGTTGATATTTTGCGCTCTGTAGATTTCCTTCCTTCTCTCTCATTTGCAACCACTCGACGTAGGCAAGTTCAGCTTTATCGGATTCACCTATTTTATTGTAGAGGTCTCCTAAAAGTTCGTACAAGACTACACTCTCCTGCATTTTAGGTTCTATTTCTTCAAGGATAGCAACGAGTTTGTGCTCTTGTCCTTCGTCAACGTAAAGCTTGGAGATAGCGCGAATTAAGGAATCATGCCTCGCTTGTGTCAAAGGTGCGTCTAATGCTCGGAGATATACCGCTTCAGCATCTGATATCTGGTTCAGTTTTATATATAAATTTGCTAACAGATTGCGGGATTGGTATATTTTTGGATTAAGTTCTATCGCTTTTTCATAATAGACTACTGCTTTTCTCAAGTTCTCATTCTTTACATTTCCAAAAATTGGACGGGTGTAAGGTTCAAGTTTAGCATTTCCGATAAGTTTACCATCATTTTTATTCGGTGAACTATCGGAAGTGCGTCCCTGCGTTTCAGCGTCAAATTTCCAATATCCGACTAAACCGGATTCATCTCCCTTCAACTGCTTGTTCATATCGGAACGAATTTCATTTTCAGTACGTGCAATGTTCCACACACGCACCTCATCAATTTGTCCGATAAAAGAAGCATGATCCCACCTTTCTTCTTCATGAGAACAACCGATACGGAATGGAAGTGTGGTTTTACGTAAATGTAACGCCTGTTTAAAGTCATTTCTTCCAACTTCAGCACCGTTGAGATATAACTTCATGATGTCATTTTTAGCATCAATTGTTCCCGCAACATGGTACCATTTATTTTTTTCAATCGTATCTGGCGGAGACCAGATAAATTTCTGTGGATGTCCGTCCGGTGATACATTAAAGAGAATTTTGCCTTCATCAAACAACCAAAGTGTGAATTGACGATGCGAAATGTCCGGAATCCGTCTGTCTCCTTTGAATAACACAGTCGTATAGATGTTTAGAAAATCTGTGGGTTTGATCCATGCAGAGATCGTAACTTGCTCGGAAATATTGTTAATGGTCTCGCTGTCCACGATTTCGACATAACTCCCATTTCCATCTAAGCTAAGTGCATTGCTTTCTATTACTTTGTCTATCGGACGATCCACTCTTTGAAACATATCCCCCAACTTTATGTACCACCGGACATTTTCAGGTTGCAGTTTAGTAAGTTTTTGATACTGCTCAATTGCTTGTTTAATTTTATCTGTAGCTTCATAACTTTTGGCAAGTTCCAAGATGAGGTTGGGATCGTTAGGGTTCTTTTCAACCTCATTCAGTTGTTGCAGGATCAATTTTTCATTGGGTTTTCGTTCTCCGGAGATTTCACGGATCGCTCTTTTTGCTATATTTTGTGTGCTGGCACTTCTGGATTTGTTTGCAATTTCCTGATACATATCAACAGCTTCAAGGTTTCGTTTTGTCTCACGGTAACTTTTAGCAAGTATTCCGCGCAAAGCATCTTGAATCCTATTTTCTGTATCGCTATTACTCTTATCAATCGCGGATTTAGACAGTTCAATTGCCGGTTCAAACATCCTATTTTCACTGCAAATTGTTGCGAGCGCACCAAGAAAATACACATCATCTTTTTCACTGCAGGATGCAAGTGCCTGTTTAGCTTGATTGAGCATCTCTTTGGCTAATTCAGGCTGATTGTTTTTTTCAATGCAGCCGCAGCATAATAAAAATAACGGACATCGTTTGATTCTGCTTTGCCAAGTGCTTCATACATTTCAGCAGATTTTTGATAATTCTTTTCATTCCAATATATTCTTGCCAATATTATGAGTGCCACAGGATTATCTTTATTTTTTCCAAGTTTACCCTCATAATGTGTTTTTAACATTTCAAGTTTATCTTGGTTCTTGAAAGCACTAATCAATGAATCGCGTTCAGTCTCCAATTTATATGTCGCTGCAATTCTTGCCGAAGTCACTGTAATTCTTGCCGAAGTAAAGGATCGTGTATTGCTGTTTGTATTCGAATTCGCCTCTGTTTCATAGGGTTTTATTGCAGAGTCCATTTCACCGAGTTGTACATATACCTTGAGTAAGTCCGCAGATATTCTTTCTTTCTCATTGGAACTGATTGTCATGTTGTATGCTTTCTTATAAGCATTTACTGATTTTTCTAATTCGTCATTTTTGTAAAAGTATTCTGCTCGTACTTTCTGCATCTCATAAGTGGTTGTTCCATCATTTTCAGCCTTTTGTAGCTTCTCTTCTAAATTCCCATAAAAACGATAGAGATTAAGCAATTGTCGTTCCAAATCTCTCTGTTCTCGGACTGATGTGGAAGGTAGAATGGCATTCCTCAACGCTATTTCGGCAGCGTCTATGTCCTCATTGAGAAAATTAAGTCTTGCGAGTTTGACATAAGTTTGTTTATCAGCGTATGCTAATTCAATCGCTTTTTCATAGTTGGTGATGGCTGCATCTAAGTTTCCCTTGTCTTCATAAAGTTTGGCAAGCCGTGCGTAATGGACACCAACCTCCGGTTGCGTTTGGATATATGCCTCCGCGAGTTCAATTGCCTCGTCCAGTTTGCCAGCAGCTTGTAGACTATTAAAAAGCGCATCTTGATACACTAAGTTTTCTGGGGCAGTGTCAAGCAGTTTGCGCCAGATTTGAGTAGATTTTTCTTGTTGATTTGTGCGGGCATAGAGTTTTGCCAGTTCCGCGCGTGATTCAAAGTTTTCAGGTACCGCTTTGGCAATTCTTTCGTAGATTTCTATTGCTTTCTCTATTCGGTTTTGTTTTACGAATTCTTGTGCCTTTTTTACGAATTCTTGTGCCATCATGCGCTTTTGTTCAGTGGCCTCATCGGTTTGTTGTGCCTCAGGTCCTGTCATCAAAGCACCCGCTGTGATTAACATGAAAATGAGTGAAAAGAAATACAATTTTGAGCGTTCCATTCAAATATACCTCCTATTAACGTGAGTTTGATAAATAATTAGAAGTTACATATCATTGGCAACTGATAGTCATTTTCCTGGAGTTCTTTGTGTTT
>JAGWBU010000191.1 GCA_021295735.1 Candidatus Poribacteria bacterium
TCAAAAACTGACAATAATCGGAAAATAGGTTTTCCTTCTTTTGAGAGTGGGAAAATGTAATCATAATAGAATAGTATATACCATTTTATAAAAATGCGTAAGTCCTGACTTATAAGTCAATTGCCGCACGGTTATCAGACGTGGCAAAAAAGAAGAATGTTTGTTTCGTGACACAATTTGAAGAGATGGACGGATTGGATGCTGCTTTTGAAGATACACATGTTCTCTGGATAGTCGGTACACCCGAACTACCACAAGAACTTATTTGGCAGCGAGCACAGATCCTATTTGGAAACGACAAAAAGCCACTTTCTTATGAAGAAGACATAGAATTCGGTTACTATAAAGATGAACGGATCCAGAGTGTTTATGAGCAGAATGTCATCGCCAAACTCTCACGTATTGTAAGGCGTGCCAAGTTAGACCAGTTGTCAAATAAAAAGGTCATGTTAGTCTCCAGTTTGGCGATGCCTCAAATCACCGACAGACCTGAAACACTTCTTTTTGACTGGGAAGACTTTGAAGTTGCTGGTGGACTTGACAAACTGCCAGAAGTGATAGCGACACGCGAAGGTTTTGAAACAGAACGTGATAATTTGACAGTTGAATCCAGTAGGGAAAAAGTGGAGTATATCTTGGGATGCTCATCAAGACAGGCGAACCGTGTGCTACAAAAACTTAGAGGAGGTGCTCCACTCCGTATTCCCTTCCGAGAGCAAATCCTGTCCCTACTTGCCGATGGCGAGAAAAAACAGCTGAATTTATTGAAACCATTGAAGGACATCCAAAAGCGATAAAAAATGAACTCAGTCGTCTCGTAGATACTGGTGAAATTGTAAGGGTTCAATGGGGTGTTTACGCCCTTTCGCAACCATAGAAAAATAAAAATCCATCCCTTCCTCTTTTAAACCTATTTGAAACGACAGTAGCAGTAACTCTGCGCTTTAAACACTCTTCTTGTCGCATGCTGTATTGATTCCATCCTGACAGTAGGTCGGGTTTCTGTGTACCGCCACCCATAGGTGTAAACTTAAGGATACACCTTCTTGTGGGAGGGTTTTGTAAGCCCGATATTCTTTCAGAGCATCCCGGCTCCATTGTAGGGGTGGGTCTCTGTGCCCGCCCGTTGTTTGGATACATCAGATATGGCGGGGCACAGAGACCCGCCCTACAAGTCATGACGGGCTTTGTCTCCTAAATTGACAGTTATGGGTTTCTGTGGTCCGCCACATAGGTGTCAACTTAAGGCACTTTACGTGCAAAATACGCAAACGGTAGGCGCGTTTACAAAACGCGCCTACCAGGGTGGCGGATCACTAAATTGACTGTTATGTGGTGTGTTAACTTTATCCCAATATTTACATACCTATCAATAAAACTTATTGGCAAATCCACTATATTTTAAGATATACTTAACAAAAATAAACAGATAGGTAGGATCCCAAACAGTGCGTATTATTTTTTACACAGGCAAAGGAGGTGTCGGCAAAACGACTATCTCTGCTGCGACAGGTATGAAGCTGGCATCACTTGGATATAAAACGATCGTCATCTCACTTGACGTAGCACATTCGCTCCGCGACTCGTTTGATAGTCAAGAACATCTCATAGCGCAGCCTGCCGAAAAACAGATACAAATCAGCGACAACCTCTGGATACAGGAAATTAATGTTCAAGAAGCTATTGTTGAATATTGGGACGAAGTTTACAACTATATCCGTTCATTACTAAATCGTTCTGGCTTGGAAAGCCTTGTAGCAGAAGAAATAGCGGTATTTCCGGGGATGGAAGAGATATGCGCGCTCCTTTATATCAACCAGTACGTCCGTGAAAACACGTACGACGTTATTATTCTTGACTGTGCACCGACCGGTGAATCGTTGCGGTTTGTTAGCATCCCCACAACACTTGAATGGTATATGAACCGCATCTTCAAATTAGAACGTAACCTTGCCAAAATTGCAGGACCTATTATTGAAACAGTTAGCTCTGTCCCATTACCAAAGGATGCTTACTTCCAAAATATCCAGAACCTCTTTGAAAAATTGGAAGGCATCGATACAGTGCTAACAAACCCGAAAATCACAACTGTGCGTTTAGTAACAAATCCAGAAAAAATCGTAATAAAAGAAACACAACGAGCATTTATGTACTTCTGTCTTTACGGATTATGTATTGATGCAGTCATCATCAATCGTATTTTCCCCGAAGGTATTGATGCAAAGTTTTTTGAAATCTGGAAACAGACACAACGACGATATATAGAAGAAGCCGAGAACTATTTTTCGAATGTGCCGATTTGGAAGGTGAATCTTTTTGACGATCAAATTATTGGTGAAGCAGGACTCCATAAGTTGGGTGATGTCCTCTATCCTAACATTGATCCCGCAGAAAGGTTTTCAGAACAGAGTCCGTACCAATTTCGGAAAGTTGATGATGTTTATCAACTTGCAATGCAACTTCCGTTTTTAACCAAACAGGAAGTCAACCTCACCAAACATGGCGATGAGTTGATCGTTACAATCGGTGGTTTTAAGCGACATGTTGCCCTACCACGAAGCCTTGCAAGCACCAAAGCAATAGGTGCGAAACTCACCGGACAGCAACTTGTTATCACGTTCCAATAAAAAGAAATAGGCAGATACCCATAAGGATACCTGCCTGTATAAGGGTGTAAGGTGTGACGCTACTCTATTGCCCGACAGCTCCAACCATTCTCTCTGCGAGTTGGTTCGTTACACAGCGGTTTGCCCGTTCAGCACACTTCCCACGTCTGTGAACAGTGTTGGCACGTGCGGGTCCGATGCTGATTATTTTCAGGACGATTATCTGGGTCGTAAGAATGTCCATTCGCACAGGTCGCAGATGGAGTAGGCGGCGGTGCAGGATACACATGCGTATGATATTGACACGCATAGAAACTCGTCACCGTGCAATAATCGCCATTGGCATTGGTCACTAAACAACTCGCAGCAGAATGATTACTATGATCCTTTGTATGCCTTAAACATTTGCGATACTGAACCGTGCATCCACTCACCGAGCAGGTTTGTGGCTCATGTTCGGTATCGGACACACTGGGACAATCATAGTAGTGACGACCACAACCCGCTAAAACGTTACGGCCTGCAAGGATCTGTCCTTCATTGGGTTCAAAAGCAGCTAACATCTCATTCCAATATTGATCTGCTACCATTTCATCTACATTCCTTGCAGTGCCACAGGGTTCCTTATGACTACTTTCAGCATCGCTAAATGTGTTAAAGAAATCACCACAATGATTAAAACAACCTATCGTTGTAAAACCGGGTTTGACAGGATCCGTGACAGTTTTCTCATCAAGTGTCTGTGAAGTTGCATGTTTGTTCCACGCTTGCACCTGCAAGTTATAGACACCTGCAGCGTATTCCAGTCGGTGAAACGCACCCATCAGTGAATACGCCTATTCACCTAATGCCAAGCCATATCCTAAAAGCACTATCTGAGTTGACTCATTGTTATTATTGTTCCAACCATTGAACCAA
>JAGWBU010000192.1 GCA_021295735.1 Candidatus Poribacteria bacterium
AGGTTTTCCTTCTTTTGAGAGTGGGTAAATGTAATCATAATAGAATAGTATACACCATTTTATAAAAATGCGTAAGTCTTGATGATTATACAAAGAATGCAAAAAAAAAAATCAAGTATAAATTTCAAAATATAGAAGTTAGTGAAAATTTCGGAAAAATTCGGAAGAAATTTGAGGAATTATGACAAATTTTTGGTCTGTAGGTAGGGTTTCCGTGGATAACGCTCTATCCAACAAGTTCCATACGCGTATTGGATATTGACGTGCAGTGCGATAAACGCATAGTGCCGAGTTGACATTCTTGCCAAGTTGTTACACCTTACTAAAGGATAACCTTAAAATTACTTGAAATTCGCTCCAATTTATGATATAATTATTCTCAATATGTATGAAGTCATCTCATATAAAGTATTTGAGGCACGGCAAACTGTTTCCGTCGTGCTTTTATTCTATAATGAATGAGGTTAATCTTTTTTACAACAAGAATACTTATAATAAAGGAGGTGAAATAGATTGGCAATTGATGCAGCACAGAAGCAGGAATTGATTCAAAAGCACCAAATACATGATCGAGACACCGGTTCGCCAGAGGCGCAGGTGGCGGTTTTAAATGCTCGCATTCAGGAATTAACGCAGCATTTTCAGACCCATACAAAAGATCACCATTCCCGATACGGACTTTTTCGGTTGGTAGGAAAACAACGCCGTTTGTTAAGATATCTCTATAAAAAAGATGTCCCACGATATTATCGTTTAATAAATGAACTCGGTATTCGCGACACGATCGGTTCGCAGACAAGTTAAATATTCCACCGTAAGCATTAGAGTATGAGGAGGAAATTGAGTGAAAGTTGAAATGCAACTCGGAAGTGAAAATCTTTCGATTGAAATGGGAAAAGTTGCTAAGCAGGCAGATGGAGCCGTTTGGGTACAATACGGTGGAACAGTTGTCTTAGTGACAGTAGTCGCAGATAATAGCGAAAATGATTTAGATTTTTTCCCTTTGACAGTAGATTATAGAGAGAGAGCCTACGCTGGCGGACGTATCCCTACCGTATATGGAAGGCGTGAACCACGACCCGGAACATCAGAACAACTCGTCGCACGCCTAATTGACCATTGTATTCGTCCACTTTTTCCAAAGGAATTTAAGGCTGAAGTACAAGTTTTATGCACTGTCTTATCTTCAGATGGTGTTCACCCCGCAGATGTCCCCGCCCTAATTGGCACATCCGCCGCGCTATCTGTTTCTGATATTCCATTTAGCGGTCCAGTTGCCGCTGTAACCGTCGGGAAAATAGATGGCAAATTGATTATTAACCCAACTTATGAGGAGTTACACACATCTGAAATAGAACTTTTTGTAAGCGGCACTTCCAATGCCGTTATGTCTGTTGAAGGTGGGGGACACGAGACCCCAGAAGACGAAGTAATTGATACTATCATCGCAGCACACGAAGAGATAAAAGAAATTATCAAACTTCAAGAAGGTATCGTTGCTGTCTGTAGCCAGCAAAAACGTGAGTACCAAGCAAAAACTGTAGAAGATACATTAAACACACGCATTAGAGACCTTGCCACCACTCGAATTCGTGAATCAATCGGGATGGCAGACAAACAATTACGGGCAGATTATCTTGAACAGATTCAATCAGATATTCTCTCCGAAATTCACGAGGATGGCCCAGAAGAAATTGATCCGAGCGCTGAAAAAGATGCTCGATCTATCCTGGGTGATATAGAAAAAGAAGAGATGCGGCAAGCTATCCTCGTTGAAGGAAAACGGGTTGACGGGCGTGGTGTTACAGATATACGCTCTATTTCTGGTGAAGTTGCCCTACTCCCGCGAACCCACGGTTCAGCGCTCTTTACACGCGGACAGACACAGGCACTCTGCGTCACAACACTCGGTACTTCCGGTGATGAAGATGTTCAGCGTGGATTGGAAGGTGAAGTCCGCAGAGCTTTCTATTTACACTATAACTTCCCACCGTTTAGCACTGGTGAAGTCAAGCGAATGATGGGCCCCGGACGAAGAGAAATCGGACACGGAGCACTTGCACAAAAAGCGCTTGAACCGGTTATTCCAAGTAAAGAGGATTTCAACTACACTATCCGCATTGTATCCGAAATTTTGGAATCTAACGCTTCTTCTTCAATGGCTACCGTCTGTGGTGCTACGTTAGCTCTTCTTGATGCGGGTGTGCCACTAAAAAGGGCCGTAGCTGGTATCGGCGTTGGACTAATTAAAGAGGGTGAACGCGAAGTTATATTGACAGATATGCTTGGAACCGAAGATTTTCTCGGCGATATGGATTTTAAGGTCGCTGGAACTACGGAAGGCATAACTGCCGTGCAAATGGACATAAAAATAGACGGTGTTACCCCAGAACTCATGCGACGCGCTATACACCAAGCACGGGAAGCACGCATCGCTGTCATTGAGCAAATGAACGCTGTTATTAATGAACCGCGTGCAGAGTTGTCACCTTACGCGCCGCGTATCTACTCACTCCAGATCGCACCTGAGAAGATAAAAGACCTCATCGGTCCCCGAGGCAAAACCGTTCAAGGTATCCAAGAAGAAACGAATACTACTATCAACATTCAAGATGATGGTACCGTTGAAATAGCCTCAACAAGCGCTGAAGAAGTCAAACTTGCTGAGGAAAAAATCCGTCAAGTTACTGCTATGCCTGAAATCGGAAAAGAATATACTGGAAAAGTTGTCCGAACAGCTTCTTTCGGCGCATTTGTAGAAATTCTTCCCGGAAAAGATGGGCTTGTACACATCTCACAGATGGGAGACGGTTATGTCCGCAGGGCTGAAGATGTTATGCAGGTCGGTGATGAGGTTACCGTGCGAATCTTGACTATAGATGAACAGGGTAGAATTGACTTGTCGCTTATTGCCGCTAACGGTGTCCCGCTTGAAGAACTCAATACCTCTTCAGACTCAGATTCAGATTGGGAACCGGATCAACGTGAACCGCGCGAACAAGGTAGATCAAATTATCGTGAAAATCGTCCTTACCGTGAATCACGGGATAACCGTGACAATCGTGACAGTCGCAACAATCGTGACAGACGCAACAACCGATATGAGCAGCGGGATAACTCGCGCGATTCCAGAAATCGGAGATCGCCGCGTATCCCAAAGGGTAGATTTTAAGAAGGACGACCCATAACCAACGAAGGTTGTTTGAACACCTCTGCATCTAAATTAAGGCCAAATACCGCGCGGTATTTGGCCAATCAACGCCGAATGCGTCTATGGCATTCGGCGGGCAAATTTCAAGAACCGCTTCACCCCTTCGTCTACTGAAAATAGCGGTTCTTGGTGGGTTTGCTATTTGCTGCTTATTACCTATTTATAGTAAAACCTGCAATTTTTTTAACACTGTTGACAACGCGCTTTGTAAACGCGCCTACAAAAATTGTGTATTTTTAGCACTCCCTGTCAAACCCCCTGCCTTTAGGTAGGGGATGTAGACAGCTCAGCAGTTTATGTGTCAAAAAAAC